>NZ_LEKF01000034.1:0-37291 GCF_001029595.1 Pseudomonas sp. ARP3 | reverse complement strand
ATGGCCGCCCCCGCCACCGACCGCGCCACCGACGTAAGGCGCGGTAACTCCGCCACCGCCGCCGCCACCCGAGGCTGCGTTACTGGTGACGGTGACATTGGTCAAGGTCAGGTTACCGAAGTTGACAATACCGCCGCCCATCGCCGCCGTTCCGTCGGTCCCCGCCGCAGCGCCGTTGCCGGCTACCAGGCCCTTGGTGATGATCAGGCCATCCAGGGTCGCGGTGACCCCGGAGTTGACCTGCAGTACCTGGGTTTTGTACTGCCCGCTGAGGGTCACGTCCGCCACACCATCATTGTTGCGATCGCCGTCGATGGTGAGGTTCTTGCTGATGATCAGCTGGCTGTTGAGGTTGATCGTCATGTCAGCACCGAAGGCCACGGTATCCCCCGACACCGCGGAGCTCAGGGCCTGCCGCAAGCTGCCGACACCGCTGTCGCCATTATTGAGCACCGTGACCGTCGCCAGGCTGTACTGATACCCCGACATGCTCCCGTAGGCCAGCGCGGTGCGGCTCTCGATGGAGCCGGTGGCGATTTCCAGGGTCCAGTCGCTGCCCGCGCCGGTGCGGTTGCTGGACGCGGCAATATCGCGCCCGGTCAGCTGCGCCAGCGAGTCGACAAAGTTGACGCCCCTATCGCCCGCTGCCGTGTTGCAGGCGTAGATCAGGATGTCGCCGCCGACGTTCATGTCCTGCCCGATCTGCGCCAGCACCTCGCTACGAGCTGCGATGTTGTCTGCCGATAAATAGGTGTTGCCCAGCCACAGGTCACCCGAGTTGCCGTGGGCGATGATCTGCACCGAGCTGACGCCCTGGTGGCTGCCCAGGTAATCGGCGATCTGTTGCAGGCCGTCCTTGCTCGCATCCAACTGCACCACCTGGGTGCCGGGGGCGACGCCTTTGAGCAACTCGGCGGAGTCCTTGACCCGTGCATCGACGAATACGACTGACTCACCCGGCACAGTGACCGGGGCCGGAGTCACGGGTGCATCGGTTTGCCCGTGGGTTTCGCCGACGGCGCCGGCGTGCTCGGCGGTCGGCGCCTTGGCGGCCGCATCGGCAGCCGTGGCATGGCTGTCGGCCTGCGCCACATCAGCCACCGTGGCGGCGACCGCGCCGTCGAACAGCATGCGCGGTTCCAGGGACATGATCATCGGCGTCGCCTGCGTGCGCGCGCGCGTTGTCGTTTGCCGTGCCTTGCCTTTGCTCCACCACATGCTGCTCACCCGCTTGTCGAATGCTGATACCCACAAATAAAAAAACCGCGATCAACTGATCGCGGCGTCGGCTTTGGTGCGAATCACATTGGCAGCGCTCAAGCTGCCGTCACGCCAGAAATCCATATGGGCGAACTGCTCGAACAGATCCGGCGGCAGCAGGCTGCGCCGCGCTTGCAACGCCACCTGTGGTTTGACCCGATGCAGACCGGCTACGCCCAGGTCCTGGTCGAAATCCGGTGCGTCGTAGCTGAGGTTGTCGAAGTCATGCTCGAACCACGGCTCACCGATGAATTCGTAGACCAGTCGCATGACCCGCTCGGGGGCCTGGGCCAGCAGGTCGTAGTCGACGATCAGCATCGAGCCGGCGTGTTCACCGTAGTACGCCTCTTTGAGCGCCGACCATGCATACCCGACCATGCGGTTGCGCTGGGCCAGGGTCTCGACACGGCTGTACACCGTGTTGCGCTCGACATCGTCGTTGAACAGCTTGGTATTTTCGAAGGGATTGGCGCGGTACAGGCGCTCCAGGCTGTCCATGATCCATGCGACGTTGCGCACGCAGGCGATGACTTTGGCTTGGGGAAACAGGTCATGCAGCGCCGGCATGCGCGCGCACCACTGGCGATTGGTGTCGAACACCACGGGCGTGGCGGTTTTGTCGGCGTAGTAGGAATCGAACAGGCCGCGCAGCAGGCGGCGGCGGGTGTCGGCGTCAATCACCGAGCCAAATTCACTGCCGGCGCTGCACTGCGCCAGCACGCCATTGAATAGGAGGCCCACGGGGCTACTCATGCCCGCATGAAAGCGCGGGTTCTGCAGCAAGATGGCAGAAAGCAAGGTCGAGCCGGAGCGCGGCAAGCCGGAAATAAAGTGATACGGCAATCCATTCACCACTTTGTAGGACAATTCCTTTGTCACCAAGATTAGCTCAGGATTGCTACAGCCACTAGTATGAAATTGCCACTACTCGCATCCGATTTAATACTGTTTCGAAATTAACTCAGGCTGCATAGAGTCAGGCCCCACACACAGCAAAAACAGCCGCGCCCGCGCACCGCCGCCATCTTGCTGCAACACTTGGCGCCAACCGTCGGGAATCGGCGCGAAATCATCCGGCATTTCGTTGCTACTGATCAGCCAGACACGGCGGGTCTGGGCGGGTAAAGCCGACAGACGGTCGAGGTAAATGCGTCCACCGTCCTGATCCACCAGGGTGCCGAAACCATAGGCGTTTGGCCGGGTCGGTGTGCCGTCGGGCTTGGGCGGAGTGTAGAGCTGCAACTGGGCGTCGGTCTGGTCGTAATACACGTAGCTCAAGTACCACATCATGTCGCTGAGCACGATGCGATCGCCTTCCTGGTAATTGCGATTGACGAACTCCACCGGCACGTTGAATTGGTCATGCACATCCACCGTGGCGTTGTTCTTCAAACCCAGCAGCTCAACGCCGACAAATACCACGAGCAACGCCGCCCCGAGCCACGACAGGCGCGTCGGCAGACGCTCGATGGCCAGGGCAATGAGCATTGGCAAGCCGAGGGCATACACCGTCAGGTAACGTTCGATGAACACAGGCGATACAAACGACACGCCGTATACCACCAGCAGCGGCAGCATAAAAAACAGCGCCAGCAGACAGGCCGGAGAGTAACTATCCCGTTCCTTCCAGACGGTCACCGCGACCGCCGCCACCAGCGATAGCGGAAACAGCCAGAACAGCGGTGCCCAGAAGCCGACACCTTCATCCTGCAGCACGAACTGCCAGATCATCGAAGGCACAGAGGTCAGCGTGACCGGGTCTTCCCAGCCAATATCACCGCCGACCTTGAGCTGTTCGACATGCTGGACAAGATCCAGCAGGTTCGGCAGCCAAGGCAGGTACAACGCGACAATCGCGGCATTTGCGCACCACCACACCGGACGCGTGAGCAGGCGCTGGCCGGGCGCCTGGGAGCGGCACAACACGCCCAGCCAGGCCCAGTGCACCAGCACGCACAACGCTGTGAAGTAGTGGGTATAAAAACCGGCCGCCATCAACAACACATAAGCCACCAGGCACCGCGTGCGCTCGGGCTGGCGCACCCAGTACACCAGCGCCAGCGTGGCGCCCAGCAGCCACACGGCCAGCAGCGAATACATGCGCACTTCCTGGCTGTAGCGCACGGCGCTTGGGAACAACGCCAGCAGCACGCCCGCCAGCGCGGCAGCGCGGCGTGTGGACAGTTGCCGCATCAGCCACACGCCCAGGCCCACGGCGACCACGCCGGGGATCGCACTCATGGCACGAATCGACCAGATGCCGTCGCCAAACAGCTCGATCCAGCCACGTAACATGAAAAAGTACAGCGGCGGGTGCACGTCATGGGCCGCGTGAAACCACAGGTCGTCTACGGCATATTCGCTCAGCAGCAGGCTCGAACCTTCGTCGCCCCAGATCGCCGCGGCCGTCAAGCCATAGAACCGCGTGGCTATGGCCAGCGCGAGGATCGGCACCCACCATAACCGGCTCAGCCAACGGCTGCCTTCCCAGGCGCCCGCTACGGCAAATGGGCCCACTTTTTCGTCTTGCTCGACCACAGACCGTCGCACCTCAAATCCCCTGATACCGCCGGTTTCCCGGGTAAACGCCACACATGCGCAAACACGCGCAACTCTAGGGCAAAAGCCCAGGTTTCGCTCGCGGTTTCGCAACCGTTGGGCGTAGCGCAAATGTGCGTCTACGCTTTGCGATGGCGCCCGATCGATAGGCGTCGTCCAAGACCCTAGAGCTCACACAAGGATTCGCGACTCATGGAAGTATTTATCGGCACCATCCAGTCTTTTGCCTTTAACTACGCACCCAATGGCTGGGCGTTATGCAATGGCCAGATCGTGGCTGTGCAACAGAACGCCGTGCTGTTTTCGTTGATTGGCACCTTCTACGGCGGCAACGGTCAGTCCACCTTCCAACTGCCGAACCTGCAAAGCCGCGTGCCGGTGGGCATGGGCCAAGGCACGGGGCTGTCGCCCCATGCGATCGGTGCATTCTCGGGCAGCGAGTCGGTCACGCTGCTGGCCGGCAACCTCCCCGCCCACACCCATGGCGCAGGCACACTCGCAGGCAACACCACGGTGCAACTGACCAGCGTAGTCAGCAACCCAGTAACGGTGCCTACGCCTACCAATGCCTACATCGGCGCCTCTGGCCCAGGACCGGGCAGCGCTACGATCTATTCCGATCAACAAGGCGCCAACCCGGTACCACTCAAGGG
Source organism: Pseudomonas sp. ARP3 (assembly GCF_001029595.1). Classification (NCBI taxonomy): domain Bacteria; kingdom Pseudomonadati; phylum Pseudomonadota; class Gammaproteobacteria; order Pseudomonadales; family Pseudomonadaceae; genus Pseudomonas; species Pseudomonas sp. ARP3. The sequence continues at coordinate 32,819 of NZ_LEKF01000034.1, read as the reverse complement.
CGTCACCAGCGCTTTGAGCGGCGAGACGGCCAGCGCCGGCCAGAGCCAGGCCGTTGGCATTATGAACCCCTATCTGGCGATCAACTTCAGCATTGCCTTGGAAGGACTTTATCCTTCACGCCCATGATGCCCCCCGGCCGAGGCCCATGGGCCTCGGCACTTCCGATGCGGAGCCGAACCATGTTGAATCAGGTCACCCTCGAACACTTTCGCCCCTTGCTGACCCAGCCTAGCGTGCTGTACCTGCCGGATGGCTCGGCACTTCAAATTCAGGTCCAGGGGCTGCGCCCGTCGCCACAGTCCGGTTTCCCGGGCAGCGTACGCGAGGGCTTCAGTGTGTCTCTCAACAGCCTCGGCCCGACGGAGTTCGTCGACGGTTTATGCCGCATGCCCTTGCCGGATGTGTGCCTGGAACACGTGTTCGTGTCCCGCGAGCCCGCCATGGGGCGTGACGGCGAGCGCGGTTACTTTTGCATCGTGTTCAACTGAGGCGGGTACCACACCAACCGCTGCGCCGCCGGTGTCTGTTCTTCCACACGAAACCCCAGCGCCAGGTAATGCTGGCGCGCATGGGGGTTGCTCGCCCACACCACCGTCGCCACCGGACAGCACACTTGGGTGGCGGCCTGCTGAACGCTATGCAGCATCGCCCGACCAAAGCCCTGGCCACGTGCGGCGGGGATAAGCGCCAGGTACAACACTCGAATTTCATTGGCGCCGAAGTCGGCACTCAAGGCACCGATGGGCGTGCCGAGCTTTTCCACCACGTAATGCAGGGCCCCTGGAAACTGTTGGTCCATGCCCCGCTCCTGCACCTGGAACTGCTGGGCGATGACCTCTTCTACCTTCTCTTGCTCGCCGTCGATCCACTGCAGATCCGCCCGCGCCGAATGGTAGAGCTTCTGCAAAAACGGCCCGTCGCTGGCCCGTGACGGGCGCATCGCTAAGCCCTGCGCCAACCCGCCCTGATTGTTCATCATCGTCTGCACTCCTTGTCAGAATCCGCTTTCCCTAACGCCCAACGCCACCGCTCGACGCCAGGCCGTGCCCAGCACCGACTCGCTGCGTCCTTGCAATAGCACCACGCCGCGCAACGGCTGCCGGGGGGTGTCGATCGTCCGCAGGCTTTTGAGACGCACGCCGTATTGCGCCTGTACCGGCGCAGGACGCTGGTTTTCGTCGCGGCGTACGGCTATTGGCCCGTGATGGTCGGAGGTCAGCGCCTCCTGATCCAGATAAGCCACGCCGTTTGCGTCAACGTCGGTCAATTCAACGGGGATCGCGGCGCGCATCGGGTCATCGGCGATAAACCGCCCGGTCGCCCCTGGTCCGACTCGCCACAACTCGGCCTCGGCCAGGTAGCCACGCAGGCGCGCGCCATCCTCCACCACCTGCACCAGCGCATCCTTGGGCGACAGCCAGCGACCCACGTCCAATTGCGGCAATACATCGCGCACGGTGCCCGCATGGGGGGCGCGCAACAGCAGGCGTTCGCGTTGGGCAGCGAGGCCGCGGTATTCGGCCAGGGCCTGGGACAGGCGCTGATCGATGATCCCGGCGTCGGCCGCCGTTTCACTGCGTCCAGCCTGGCGGCGCATCTGCAATTGCAGGATCTCGACTTCGCGCCGCACGATGCTTTGGCGCGCGTCGAGGTCCGGCGATTCCAGTTCGATCAGCACCTGGCCCTGGGTCACCGCCTGCCCGTCCACCACCCGCAATGCCTTGACCCGCGCCGCCACCGGCGCATGCAAGGCACTGACACGACCCGCTTCGAGCATGCTCGGCAGTTCCACCGCGCTGCGCCACGGCACCACCAGCGCCAGCACGATCAGCCCCAACCCGAGACTGCTAAGCAACACCCGGGGCGCATGGGCCTGGCTGCGACGGCTCCACCATTCGTGCCATTCCTTGTAGATCGGCAGGCAGATAAACCACACCAATTCCACCAGCATCAGGAAGATTCCGAGCAGCTTGAAGAACAGGTGATAGACCGCCAACGCGATCCCCAGAAACAGCGCCGCACGCCACAGCCACGCCAGGTAGCCCCACCACAACAGGCGTCGCTGCAAAGCCGGCGACCACGGCTCCGGGGCCGGTTCGCCATAGCCGAACAGCAGTTCGCGCAGACGCCAGCGGCACAGCGCGAAGGCACGGCCTTGCAGGTTGTCCACGCCCCATAAATCGCTGATCAAAAAGTAACCATCAAAGCGCATGAACGGGTTGAGGTTGATCGCCAGGGTGGTCAGCCAGGTGGCGCTGGCCAGCATGAACGCCGCCGTGCGCGCCGGTCCATCCGGCAACAGCGACCAGGCGAGCAAGGCGATACACGCCAGCAGCAGCTCGGCCATCACCCCGCCGGCCCCGATCATCAAGCGGGCGCGGCGATCATTGACGCGCCAGGCGTCGCTGACGTCGGTGTAGAACATCGGCAACAGCACCATGAAGGCCACGCCCATGCTTTGCACCCGACAACCGGCGCGCTTGGCCATGAAGGCATGGCCGAATTCATGGCACAACTTGGCGAAGAACAGTGCCACACCAAACGCCAGGGCGCCGCCGAGGCTGAACAGGTGCGGGAACGTCGCCAGGAAGCGCTGCCAATCGCGCGCCACCAAAAACACCCCAAGACCGAGGGTCATCGGCAAACCGTAGCGCAACAGGCCCGGACCAAACCGCGCCAACCACGGCCAGGCGCGATTGAGGAACGTGTCCGGGCGCCACAGTGGGATGCGGAAAAACAGGTATTGATGCAGCAGCACCTGCCACAGGCCCTGCTTCTGGGCGGCGGCTTTATACAGATAGCTGGCGCATTGCTCGGGGTCGAGGGCAGCGATCAGGTCGTGGGCGCGTAGAAAACTCAGCAGCTCGGTGACTTCGCTGTTCCCCAGGGGCAAGCCCGGCTCGCGGTTGGCAGCTTGCAGGACTTTTTCCGGGTCGCCCAGGGACCAATGCCGCAACAGACGGATGGCCGTGGCGCCCAGCTTGAAATAGCGCCCACGCACTGGGTCGGCGAGGGTCCAGCGCGGCGAGCCATCCAATGCCGCGCCGGCGCTGGACAGTTGCAGGTCGTCACGCAGTTTGGGCAGGCTCATCAGAGGCCCACGCTTTGGCGCAGGCCCGCCAACGGTCGCCGCAGCAGGTACAGGGCCAGCGGCGCGCGGTCGCCATACAGCTTCGCAGTGCCACGCAGGCCGATCCGCGGCGGCGCGTCATCGAACTGCGCATCCAAGCGATAGGCCAACTGCCCGCCCGGCGTGGGCTGCGCTTCGTACGCGGCGCGTTGCAGGGTGGCGAGGTGACGTTGCAACGGGTCGCTGTCGAGGAATAGCGCGACCTGCGCGTCGGGCGCCAGGGCAATCGCATCGCCTACCGCCAGTTCGATGCGCAACTCGGCCTGGCCGGGGTCGGCGATCTGCAACAGGCGCTCGCCGGTTTGCACCGGTTTGCCGGTCCAACGCTCGGCGTCGGCAAACACCGCGATGCCGTCGCGCTCGGCGCGCACTTCGCTGCGCTTGAGCAGCTCGCGGGCGTAGTCGCGTTCGGCGCGTTTTTGCTCGACGCGCGCGGCCAGCAAGTCGATGCGCGAGCTGGATTCGGCATCGGCAAAGGCACGCTGGGAATTGGCCTTGAGCTCCGCCTCCGCCACACCTAGGGCCCGCGCCGCCACGTCCGCCTGGGCGGTCAGGGTAGTGCTTTCAAAACGCAGCAGCAGGTCGCCGGATTTCACGCTCTGGTTGGGTTTAACCAAGAACTCGGCAATCACCCCATCCAAGGGTGCCGCGACGACTTGTCCAGCCAGCGGCACCACTTCGGCGGGCGCCAGCACCGACTGGCGCACCGGGATAAGCAACATCAGCAGCAACCCGACCCCCACCGCCACCTGACGTTTGCGGGTCAGGCGCAGGCGCCACGGCTGGCGCGGTTGCAACGCATGCCAGGCATGGCTGTAGGTGTCGCCCAATTGCGCCAGCAAGACTTGCTCTGCCGGGTTCCACGGCGTATCCCGCGCCAGCCACAGGCCACCAAACACCTGGCCCTGGGGGTTGATCAGCGGCAACCAGAACACCTGTTCGGCCGACAGGCTCTGCCAGTCGGCGCGCACGGCATCGCTCAATTGCTCGGCAGGCACCACGCGCGCGGTCTGGCCGAGGTCGAGCGAGTGCAACTGCCCCACCGCATGCTCGACAAACGCCACGAACGGCGCGTTCGGGTCGATGCTGCTCACTGCTGTGACCGCCTGCACCTTACCGGCAATCAACAATGCAGCGTGGCGATAGCCGAACAGCGCTTGCCCATCGTTGACCAAGCTGTAGGCCAATTGCTCAGTGGAGCGGGCGGCGCGGGTCTGGCGTTCGAGGTCCAGAAATTGCGCGAACACCCGCTCGGTGTTCCCCGCCATGGGTGCGTTCATTGCAGTTGCGCGAAGTGGGCGGTGCCGCTCATACCCGCCATCAAGCCGGTGGCATTGGGCAAGGTGGCGACCAGCAGCAGCGTCTGACTGCCCTCGTCGATGCGTGCGCCCTGGCGTTTGACGGTAGCGCTGAACGCCTGGCCAGTTTCATCCGGAGTAAAACTGAACGTCTGCCCCGGCTTGAGCTTGCCCATCCAGCGCGACGGCACCAACAGGTGAATTTCCAAGCTGCGGTTATCGACGATTTCCAGCAACGGTGCGCCAGCCGAAACGCTCTCATAGCGTTGCACTTTGCGCTGCACCACTTGACCGTCATACGGCGCCAGCACATTGCAGCGTTTGACTTGTACCTGGTAGACCTGGGACTGGGCCTGGGCTTCACTCAACCGCGCTTCGGCGCGAGCCACTTCAAAGCGTCCGACTGAATTGAGCGCCGCCAACTGTTTGTTGTGCGCCAGTTCTTCCCCGGCACCACGGCTGGCGGCTTGGGCGGCGTTCAATTGGGCCTGGTAGGCCGAACAATCGAAACGCGCCAGGGTGTCGCCTTTTTTGAACGTCTCACCCTCGCTGAACGGCAACTCGACGATGCGCCCGGACAGCTCACTGGCCAGCATCGCCTGGTCGCGGGCACGCAACACGCCCCGCGCTTCGCTGTCGGCACTGGCGGTGGTCGCAGGCGAATGATCCAACAACGGGTCTTCGGCCATGGCCAGCTGAGCCACGCCCAATATGCCGATAAAACCCAACGCCCATCCATGCAATTGCTTCATATGGTCGACTCCCTGACGATGACCGCAGTCTAAGTCAGCGAAATTAAATTGCCACTACCCCCAATCGGACAAATCGGCAAATTGTGTAGGCAGTCACCAAAGCAATTGTCAGATCAAGCTATGATTGCGCCCCTCCAAGCACCAGGATCAAGGACACCTCATGCGCATCGGTTTTTTGTCACCTCTGGCACTGGCCCTGCTGGCCGGTCTCTCCGTGCAGGCCCAGGCCAGCTCCGACGATTCGTGCTACCCCGACTGGCGTGTTTCCCGCGACACCCTCGAACCGTGTAGCAACCAGCCTTTCCTCAGCCCTGGCAACGACAGCCGGGTCAACCTGCGCATGCTACTGGCCGACAAGAAAAATACGGGCCTGACGCCCAATGCCTTGAGCGAAGATGACCTGGCCGAGGGCTTCGGCCCGGTGCCATTCCCGGTATATCGCTTGTCGCAGGGTGGCGGTACGGACACCGAGCCCGATGACGGCGCAGACACATCGTCCACCGCCGAACTGGACAACCTGCTGCAACCCCTGGGCATCAAGCGCGAGGACTACACCACCGCCGGCGAGGCGTTTGTCACGGGTGAAGGCAGCCGTTGCCGCAGCAACGACGACGACAGTGCCACCGCGTTTGTGCGCCAAGTGGTCAAGGCCGATATGCCGGCCGCCGAACGCGAGCTGCTGGTCAAAGCCCGCCTGCAACTGCTCACCACCTGCGAGTGGGACGGCCCGGTCGTGGCGAATGCACAGCAACTGCAATCGACCGACGGCCAGCAGCTGTACACCTACCTGCAAGCTGCCGCCGACTTCTACAGCGGCCGTTTTGCCGAAGCCGAGCGCGGCTTCAGCGCCGCCCGCAGCAGCGCCCTGCCCTGGCTCAAGGAAGCCGCGCTGTACATGACCGCCCGCACTGCGCTGAACCAGGCCCAGGCCGACGCGTACGATGCCGACGGCGTGCCGACTCTGGCGCGTGTGGATAAGTCGGCGCTGGCCAATGCCGAGCAAGCTTTTGATAGCTACCTGAGTGCTTATCCACAAGGCGATTACAGCGCCTCCGCGCGCGGCCTGCTGCGGCGGGTCTACTGGTTGGCCGATGATGGCAGCAAACTGGCCGAGGCGTATGCCTGGAGCCTCACGCAAGCCAGCGACGCGCAGCGCAATGTGTCCGAGGATGAGCTGGTGGAAGAGGCTGACCTCAAGTTGTTGATGGTCAACAGCCAGCCAGTGAAGACGCCGATGATCCAACTGGTCAGCGACCTGATGGTGATGCGCGGCGGCAATCAGCCGACTTTGTCCCGCGCAGACTTGGAGAAGCAAAAGGCACTGTTTGCCAGCGAACCCGAACTCTACGATTACCTGCTGGCGGTGTGTGCGTTGTACATCGAGCACCAGCCGGATGCCGCGCTGAAGCAGTTGCCGCAAAGTGTGCCGTCGAGCCTGAATTACTTCGCCTTCAGCCAACAGACCCTGCGCGCCCTGGCGCTGGAAGCCAAGCAAGATTGGAAAGGCGCCCAAGCGCTGTGGCTGCAATTGCTGCCACTGGCCAAACTGCCGTTGATGCGCGATCAACTGGAATTGGCCCTGGCCATGAACTACGAGCGCAGCGGCCAGTTGGCCGAGGTGTTTGCCGCCGACTCGCCGATCAGCGCCAAGCAAGTGCGCTACAGCCTGTTGCGCAACGTCGCCGGGCCTGAGCTGCTGCGCCAACAGATCGCCCAGGCCAGCGACCCGGTGGAGCGCCAGACCGCGCAATTCGTGTTGCTCTACAAAGACCTGCTGCGCGGCCAGTTCGCCACCTTTGCCGAGGACTTCAAGCAACTGCCGACCCCGGTGCCCGAAGATAAGTTGAGCAGCAGCCTGGGCTATGTCTACAGCGAAGGGCAGACGTTGAAACTGTTCCAGTGGAACGGTGAAAAAGCCGCCTCCGGCTACACCTGCCCGGCCATCGCGCAAACTGCCGCGACCCTGCAAACCGAGGCCAAGAACCCCCAGGCCCTCAACTGCCTCGGCGAGTTCATCCTGCGCAACAACCTGGACGGCATGCCGCTGGAACAAGCACGCGCCGCCGGCAGCCTGGGCAGCACCGCGTCGGACTTCAAAGGGGCCACCTTCTCGCGACTCGACGGTTACAAGCAGGTGATCGGCGACGCCAAGGCGCCGAAGACAGACAAGGCCTATGCGCTGTTCCGCGCCATCAACTGCTACGCGCCGGCCGGCTATAACAGCTGCGGTGGGCAGGACGTTGAACCGGCCGTGCGCAAAGCCTGGTTCCGCCAGCTCAAAAGCGGCTACGCCGACACCCAGTGGGGCAAATCGCTGCAGTACTACTGGTGAAACACCTGTGGCTAGGCTTGCTGATGCTGGTGAGCCCGGCCTTCGGTGCCGTCGACGCCCGCGACTATGACGCCTTCTGGCTGTGGAGCGGCGTCAAGTCCCAAGCGGTGCTCAAGCAGGCCAAGACCCTCTACATCCTGCAGGGCCAGATCAACTCTACCCGCCGCGCCCCCCAGCGCGGCGTGCAGCTGATCGCCCAGGGCATGAGCGTACCGCGCCTGACCCAGGCCGAGGTTTGGGTGGTATACCGCGCCCACACCCTGCGCTGGCCCGAACCGATCTACACCCAGCTGCTCGGCCAGGTGCAACGCTGGCGCGACGCGGGCAACCCAGTGATAGGTATCCAGATCGACTTCGACGCCCGCACCCAATACCTGCACGAATACGCCGACTTTCTGCGCGACCTGCGCCAGCGCCTGCCCGCCGACTTGCGGCTGAGCATCACCGGCCTGATGGACTGGAGCAGCAACGCCGACCCAGCCGCCATCGCCCAGCTCAAAGGCGTGGTGGATGAAGTGGTGGTGCAGACCTATCAAGGCCGCCACAGCATCCCGGATTACGCGGCGTACTTACCGCGGATGAATCGGCTGGGGCTGCCGTTCAAGATCGGCTTGATTCAGGGCGGTGAATGGCAGGCGCCGGGGTATTTGCAGAGCAATGAGTGGTTTCGGGGGTATGTGGTGTTTTTGCAGAATCTTTGATTCCTTTCTTGACAGGGCTATCCCTCCATGCAAGAAATCGTCCACGGTCCATGGACAGTGGACAGCCGCTTCAGGGAGCCCTATGAAAAGTCAGGATATCGTTATCCTCTTCAAACTGATTAGCCTGGAACTACAGGCGGTGAAAGAGCGGGCCACCGGAAAAGAGGCCGAAACGCTTGTTTTCCTTGCAGGTAGTGAGTGGAAAGGTTGGGAGGATAGCGACGGCGACACGCTCCCGAATAACAGTGATAGCTACTCCGTTCGAGCACTGTCTGCGTCGTTGGCGTTGAGCAAAAGCGAGGTATCGAATTCTCTGAATCGCTGTCGTGAGATCGGCCTTATTCACACGAACCGCCTCAGCGGGCAGCCTCTGGTAAGAAGAGAAGCCCTTCTGGACTTCGTGAAATATGGCATTCGCTACGTATTTCCCGCAAAGCCTGGCGCCGTCGTTCGCGGAATTCCAACAGCATTCGGGGCCCCTATCCTGACGGGTAAAGTCATGAGCGGTGGCGATCTCATCCCCGTGTGGCCAGATGCGTATGGCAAAAGCAAAGGTCAGGAAATCGCGCCCTTGTACAAAACTGTTCCTGGGGCGGTAAAAAAAGACGAGCTTCTCTATCACTTCCTGGCTCTAGTCGATGCAATTCGCATCGGCGGACCGCGCGAGACCAAGGTAGCCGATGCACTGCTGAGGGAGTTGATCCTTTGAATTCAGTTCGGGAAATGATGTTGCAAATGCTTGAAGCGGTCGCCGACGCATTGGGGGCAGAGCTACGCCAGCAAGTGGCCTTTGTCGGTGGGTGTACAACCGTCCTGTTGATTACCGACGAATACACACAAGAATCCATCCGCGGTACCGATGACGTGGATCTGGTCATCCACCTGACCAGTACTGCCGCTTGGTATCGGCTTGAAGAAACCCTTAAAACCAAAGGGTTCAAAAATACAGGCCAGGACACGGTCACCTGTCGCTTGCGTCTAGGAGCGCTGAAAGTCGATTTCATGCCAACCGATGAAAAAATACTGGGGTTCTCCAATACTTGGTTTGTCGGAGGGCTGGAAAATGCGATTGATTACACATTGCCTAATGGAACGCCTATCAAGGTGTTCGCAGCCCCTTGGTTTCTTGCCGCAAAACTCCAGGCATATCTAGGCCGGGGCAAGGGCGACCTACTGATGTCCAACGATATTGAAGACATCATCGCTCTGCTGGATGGCCGGGAAGAGCTAATTGCAGAAACAAAACACGCACCTATCGAGCTACGACGCTTTGTGGGCGAGGAGCTCTCGTCTCTGCTCAGACTCACTGCTTTTCAGGATGTGATTCAAAGCACCGCTCAAGACCCCGATCGAGAAACGTTGATTTACGAGCGCCTCGATAGACTGATTGAGTTCGGGGTGCGCATTTGATTCTGCATTCCAGTGTCAGTCGGCAAGGTATCCACAGAGCAGAAAACCGTGACGCCTGCGGTTCGGCACGCAATGCAGATTCATATCTCTACGTGATTGCCGACGGTACGTCCAAACCAGGCAGTGGCGAGTTGGCGCGAGCCCTGAGCCACCATCTGCTGGACACCTTTTCTCACTCAGCGACTGCCGTCGCGGCCTGCACAGATAAGGCTTTGGCGCTGACACTCACATCACTCAATCGAGTGCATTCAAATCTATGCCCGGACTTCCCCTTTGCCGCCGCCAGCTATCTTGCGCTACTGGTAGTCGGTCAAACCGCCATATCCATTCATGCAGGCGACTGTTGCCTTGGATATCTGGAAAAAGGTCAGCATCTGAATTGGATAAGCCCACCCCACTGCGGCCCCAACTGGAAAGGTGATCTGAGCCATTCACTCATCGCCAACAGCCCTGCGCGGAAAACTCTGCTCAACTGCATGAGCTACCGCCGCCGCCATGAGCCTCACATTCAATCCTTGCAGATAATCAAAGACACAACATGGATCATGGCGACGGATGGGTTCTGGGCCGAACTGTCTGTCCAGAACCAACTCAGGGCCATTGCACAGCAAACCCTTAACGGCTGTTCAACTCACGACGACACCACCTTCATGCTGTTGCGATCTTAGGCACCTGGCTACCAGTCGTACGTCAGGCTCGACACCGCCGTCCGTCCTTGCCCGTAGTAGCAATCCAGATCGCTGGTGCACTGCGAAACGTAGGTCTTGTCGGTGAGGTTCTGCACATTCAGCGCCAGTTTCACGCCTTTGAGTTTCAGCGGCGAGCGGCTTAGGTCGTAGCTCAGGCTGGCGTCATAGACGCTATACGAGGGCACGCTGAAGGCGCCTTCGTAGTAGTCGCCCAGGCTTTGGCGGGCGTAGCGCACACCCAGCCCCGCGCCGAGACCGGCCAGCGGGGTGTCGCCAAGCACGGCGTAATTGACCCACATCGACGCCGTGAGCGGCGAAATGCCTGCGGGGTGGCGGCCTTGGCGACCGTCGTTGTCCTTGGTGTATTTGATGTCATTGCGCGAGGCCGACGCGATGATCTCCCAAGCGTCGCTGAGCGCTGCCTTGGCTTCCAGCTCCACGCCGCGTGAGCGCATGGCGCCGCTTTGGGTGCTGTAGGTGGTGTCCACCGGGTTGGTGGTGAGCACATTTTCCTGGTCCAGCTGATAGACCGAGACCTGCACAAAACTCTTCTGGCCGGGCGGCTGGTACTTCACGCCGACTTCGTACTGATTGCCGGTAGACGGCTCGAACGGCTTTTTATTTACGTCGGTGCCCGCCAGTGGCAGGAAGGATTCCGTGTAGCTGACAAAGGGCGCCAGGCCGTTATCGAACAAGTACACCAACCCCGCACGACCGGTGAACGCCTGGTCTTTGCTGGCAAAGCGCGTGTCGGTCAGGGGTTCTTTGTTCACCACGTTGGCCCAGTCATAGCGCCCGCCCAGGACCAACGCCCATTTATCCAACTTGATCTGGTCCTGAACGTACAGGCCGGTCTGGGTGATGGTGCGATCCCACCGATATGGCTGGCCAAAATTCAGGCGCTGCCCATAGACCGGCTTGAACAGGTCGATGATCGGCGGGTTGCGGTCATACAGGCCATGGAACAGCGAGCCGGAATGGTAGTAATCCAGGCCCAGGATCAGGGTGTGGGACAACGCGCCTGTGTCGAATTCGGCCTGAGCGATGCTGTCCACGCCAAACACTTTGTTGTTTTGCGCCCAGTCCACACCGAAGCGTTGCAGGTAGCGTTGGTCCTGCACACCGGTGGCCGGGTTGGCGACGAAACGGTAGCCGTGCAACGGCGCGGTGTAACGGTCGTCCACCTCGGCGTAGCGCGCATTTTGTTTGAGGGTCCAGGTGTCGTTAAGGCGATGGGAAATCTCGTAGCCCAGCACGTACTGCTCGCGGTTGTATTGGTTGACGCCGGGCTCGCCGATAAACACATCGCGCTTGATCTTGCCGTTGGGGTTGGCCCACAAGGTGCCGGACGCCGGCAGGCCTTGGGCTTCGGGCACACCTTTGTCTTTCTGGTACTGGGCGAACAGCGTCACATGGGTGTCGTCGTTGGGTCGCCAAGTGAAGCTGGGGGCGATGAACTGGCGCTTGTTCTCGACGTAGTTGATCTCGTCCTGCCCATCGTTGGCCAGGCCGGTCAGGCGATACAGAAATTGCCCCTGCTCATCCAGCGGACCGCTGAGGTCGATGGCCGCGCTTTTATGCTCGTAGGTGCCGGCTTCCAGCACCACTTGGTGTACCGGGGTTTCGCTGGGGCGCTTGCTGACCATATTGACGATACCGCCCGGCTGGTTTTGCCCGTACAGCACCGAAGCCGGGCCTTTGAGGACTTCAATGCGCTCCAGGGAATAGGGCTCGATTTGCAGCGCGCCGCCAGTGCTGCCACCTCCATAGGGCAGGTGCAAACCGTCGAGGTACAGGGGTGTGGGCGAGAAGCCCCGCGAGGTGGGTTCATCGAACAACTTGACCCGGTCGGCGAAGCCGCCGGCGCTCATGCCCGGCGTGTACAGCAATGCCTGGGTAACGCTCTGGGCACCGCGGGCCTTGATCTCGGCGGCAGTGATCACGTTGATAGTCTGGGGGATTTCCACCAGTGCCGAATCGGTCTTGCTGCCGGAGGCGCTGCGGGTGGCAACGATACCGTCCACCGGGCCCCAGGCGCTTTCCTCGGCTTGCTGGGCGCTGATCTGGGTAGCCCCGAGTTGCAACGTGCCGTCAGACGCGCTCGCCTGCAACGACCAACCGCCCTGGGATTGCATCGCCACCAGGCCGCTGCCCGCCAGCAACCGCTCCAGACCGGCCCCCACCGCATAACGCCCTTGCAGACCGGCGCTGCGCTTACCTTCCGTAAGCGTGGCATCAACCGACAACAAGATGCCCGAGGCACTGGCGAAACGGTTCAACGCCTGGTCAAGACTGCCCGCCGGGATGGCGTAGGTACGCACTTCTTCAGTGGCTTCGGCGGCATAGGCCAAGGTCGGCAGCATCGGCGCGGTCGCCATGAGGCCGACAAACAGACCATGGCGCAGGGCGCGGGCCAAGGGTTGGATTGGGTGGTGCGGCATTGCAGGACTCCCCGTGAGAACGCTTCTTGATTGGCTTTCAAGAGGTATCCCGAACGGGATGGAGAAACCGACAAGCGCCAGAGAAAATATTTTCAGACACGAGCCTTGATCGTCACCCAGTAGCGGGTGACTGCCTGGACGTGCACCGGTAACGAGCGCTCCAGGGCGGCAAGGATCGCGTCGGTATCGTTCAACGGGAAAACACCGGTGAGTAACAGCCCGGACACAGCGGGATCGCACCGCAACAGGCCCGGACGATAGCGACTCAGTTGCGTGACAAATTCGCCCAGCGGCTGGCGTTCGGCGATCAGGCGATGCTCGGTCCAACTGCTGCCGTTGGCGCCCACCGCAGGTAACGCAAGGGTCTGGCGCTGATCGAACCACAGGCTGTCACCGGCGTTCATCTGCACCGCAGCGCCGTGCACCGGGGTCACGCGCACGCGGCCTTCATACAGGTCGACACGGCTGCCCGCGTCCAGTTCGCGCACGGCAAAGCGAGTGCCCAGCGCCTGCACATCGCCGGCCGCCGTTTCCACGATCAGCGGGCGCAGTGCATCGTGGCCGCTGGTCAGCAGGATCTCGCCTCGGATCAGGCGAATACGTCGCTCAGTGGCGCTGAAACGCACATCCACTGCGCTGTCGCTGTTGAGGTCCAGACGCGTACCGTCGCTGAGGGTGACGTAGCGGATCTCACCGGTCGCCGTGCGATGTTCGGCGAATGCCGCTTGCCAAAGTTCACTACGCCGCACCAGATAGCCGCTGCCGCCGACCATCAAGAGCGCGCCGAGCAGCTTGAGGGCGGCGCGGCGCTGGGTGTCCGGCGTATCGCGTAGCACCGCGCGGGCACTATCGGCAGGAACGCCGCCGAGGGTGTGTTGCAAGTGCTGCAAACGTTGCCAGGCGCGACGGTGTTCCGCATCGGCGGCCTGCCACTGGGCAAAAGCGTGGCGTTGCTCGCCGTGCAGCTCGCCGCCCCAATGCAGCATCAACCACTCGCTGGCTTGCTCGACAATGGCCGGGGCAATGGGTGCGTCGTGTTTCATTCTTCGTAGACCACCTGGTAACAGGCGACGATGGCGCGGGTCATGTATTTCTGCACCGAGCTGATGGTGACACCCAGGCGCTCGGCGATCTGCGCGTAGCTCAACCCCTCGAATTGCGATAGCAGGAAGGCCCGGCGCACGTTGTCGGGCATGCGGTCGAGCATGGCGTCGATCTGCATCAGGGTTTCAAGGATCAGTGCGCGGGTTTCCAGCGACGGCGACTCCGGCTCCGGCAGATGGGCGATGCTCTCCAGATAGGCGCGTTCGATACGCAGGCGCCGCCACTGGTCAATCACCAGATTGCGCGCGATCTGCGCCAGATAGCTGCGGCTTTCCTTGTCACCTGGAAAACGTCCGGACACCAACAGCCGCAGGAACGTGTCCTGGGCTACATCGGCGGCGTGCTCTCGATCGCCCAGGCGCTTGCGCAGCCAGCCTTGCAGCCAGCCGTGATGGTCGCGGTACAGAAGATGAAGCTGTTGCTGGCCGTCAGTCGCGGTGTCCATGAAAAGCTCAGATACACTATTGAGAGCAATTATCATTACACCTTATTTCGTTACTGACAAAACTCTTTGTCGATCAGCCCCCTGCCGTTTGCAACGGATATACCGATTCCCACCCGCCCCCCAAGGCTTTGTACAACCCGACCATGGCCAGGGACACGCCGGTGGAACTCTCCACCCATTGCTCCTGGGTCGCCAGCAGCGCGCTTTGCACCGTGAGCACGTTGACGAAGTCCACCACGCCTTCGACGTATTGATGTTGCGCGGTGGTGAGGGCGATCTGGTTCTGGCGCACGGCTTCGGTCAGGCTGTCGCGGCGCAGTTGGCTGGCGTTGTAGCGGGTCAGTTGATCGTCGATTTCATGCCAGGCGCGCAAAACGGTCTGCTGGTAAGCAATCGCCGCTTCCTGCTGTTGGGCTTCGCGCAACTCGACCATGCCTTGCAAGCGTCCGCCATTGAACAGCGGCAGGCTCAGCTGTGGGCCGAAGGCAAAGGCGCGTGAGCCCCACGCACCGAAATCCGACAGTTGCATGGACTGGGAGCCGAGGCTGCCGGACAAGGTGATGCGCGGGTAGAAATCGCCCTTGGCCACGCCGATGCTGGCGGTGGCGGCGTGCAGTCGCGCCTCGGCCTGGCGGATATCGGGGCGACGCTCGGCCAATTCAGACGGCAGGCCAATGGCGACCTGGCGCTGGGTTTGCGGGACGGCAGCAGCCTTGGACAACTGTGCATGCAGGGCTTGCGGCGGCTCGCCCATCAGCAGGCTCAAAGCGTTGATCAACTGATCCTGACGCTGTTGCAGGTCGGGCAGGCGTGCTTCGATGGCGGCGACCTGGGCGGCGGCTTCGGCCACATCCAGGTCAGTCGCCACGCCGTCGGCCAGGCGCAATTGCGAGAGTTTGAGACTGTGTCGCGCCACGTCGAGGTTTTGCTCGGTGACCGCCCGGATGTTCTGCACCCCGCGCAGTTGGATGTAGTCCTGGGCGGTTTCAGCCAGCACTGACAGCAGCACGGCGCGACGGTCATTCTCCGCGACTTGCAGCGTGGCGTCGGCCGCCTCGGTTTCGCGTTTGACCCGGCCCCAGAAGTCCAACTCCCAGGCGGCGGAAAACCCGGCGTCCCACTGGTTGAACGCGGCGCGGCCATTCTCGCCGGACGGGTCGTTGAGGCCCTTACCACTGTTGCGTTTGCGCTGATAGG
The DNA here is from genome assembly GCF_001029595.1 of Pseudomonas sp. ARP3. Lineage (NCBI taxonomy): Bacteria > Pseudomonadati > Pseudomonadota > Gammaproteobacteria > Pseudomonadales > Pseudomonadaceae > Pseudomonas > Pseudomonas sp. ARP3. The sequence goes on along the minus strand of NZ_LEKF01000034.1, from coordinate 17,319 downwards.
CGCCGGTAGCGTTGACGCTCGGGTAGCGCTCGGCAGTGGTTACCTGGCGCACCGCACGGCTTTGTTGCAGACGGCTGCTGGCCAGTTTCAAGTCGAGGTTATCGCTGAGGGCGCGCCGGGTCAGGGCCGACAATTGCGCGTCGTGGAACACGTCCCACCAGCGCTCCTGCAAGGGGTCGCTGACGGCATGGCTGGCAGCCTGACGGCCTTGGGGTTCGGCCCACTGCGCGGGCTGCGCGCTGTGGGGGCGCTGGAAGTCCGGGCCGACGGTGCAGGCGTTCAGGCTGATCAGGCCGAGGGTGAGCCAGGCGAGGTGTCTCATTGCTGGGCTACCTCGCGCTGTGGCGCTACGGCTTGAGTATCGACGCTGGCTTCCACCGACATACCGACCCGCAGACGCTCGGTCAGCGGCTGATTGGGCTCAAGCACGATCTTCACCGGAACACGCTGCACGACTTTGGTGAAGTTGCCGGTGGCGTTGTCCGGTTTGATCGAGGCAAAGGTCACTCCGGTGGCGGGCGCCAGGCTTTCCAGGTGGCCGTCGAGCACTTCACCGTCGAGGCTGTCGACGCGCACCTGCACGGCCTGACCGGCATGCATGTGGGACAGCTGGGTTTCCTGGAAATTGGCCACCACATACGCCTCGGCCAACGGCACCACCGCCAGCAACTTGCTGCCCGGTGTTACGTAGGCACCGACCCGCACCGCGCGCTCACCGACCATGCCATCCACTGGCGCGACAATGCGTGTGTAAGACAGCTGATAACTGGCCATTTCCAGCGCCGCCTGAGCGCGTTTGAGCCCACCCTCGGCGGCATCGCGCAGGGCCGTGAGGATTTCCACCTGCTTGCGCTCGGCCGCCAGCACGGCCGTGGCCTTGGCCAGGCGAGCGGTGGCCTGGTCGATGCGGGTCTTGGCTTGCTGGGCGTTCTGCACGGTGCCGGCGCCAACACCGGCCAGGTGGTTGTAGCGATTCAGTTCGTGTTCGGCGAAGGCCACTTCGGCGCGATCCGCCGCCACCGTGGCCTGAGCCTGGGCGATCACCGAGGTTTGCCGCTCCAGTGTCGCGGTGGCGTTTTTCAGTTGGGCTTGGGCCACCAGTGTGTCGGCATCGGCGGCCTGAGCGGCAGCGCGAAAATCGCGGTCGTCGATCAACGCCAGTAGTTGCCCGGCTTTGACGCGCTGGTTGTCTTCCACCAGCACCTCCTTGATAAAACCGGCCACGCGCGGCGCCACCTGGGTGAAGTCAGCGGCGACAAAGGCGTCGTTGGTGGTCTGTTGTCGGCTGCCCAACAGCCCAGGGGCAGCCAGGTACACCAGCACGCCGACGGCGAATACGGCGATGGCCGACACGGCAATTTTGTCTTTGCGTTTCATGGAAATTCCTTTGTGCTAGGTCGGTGCGCGCGGCGGATAGATCCGCGTGGGCATCCAGAAAATCAGCAGGATCAACGCCGCCGCCACCGCGGCCATGACGTAGTACAGATCCGAAGAAGTGAGCACCACGGCCTGCTCATGCAGACGGTGCGCCAGGCCCGGGGCATCGGCGTCGGCCAGGGGCGAATTACCGAGGCCGTCCACCAGCCTGCTCGAATGAAAATGCACCCGGCGGGTCGTCAGCACATCCAGCACACCCGTGGCGATCACGGCGGCGAGGCCTTTGACGGTGTTGAACCAGGCCGAGGCGAATGGGCCTTCCACCGGTTGGATACTGCCGGTGGAAAGCATCAACAACGGCAACACGGCCATGGGCTGTCCGAAGATTTGCAGCAGGTACAGCACATAGAAATCGTCGCGAATCCACGCCGAGGTCAGGTGCGCGCTGCCCACACAGGACAGCACCAGCATGCCCAGCCCCGCCCCCAGCACCCAGCGGCAATCGACCCAGCGCAGGTTGCACAGGGCAGCCACTAGCGGCAGCGCGATCAGTTGCGGCAGCGCCATCAGCAGCATCAGCGGTGCGGTTTGCAGCGGCCGGTATCCCTGCACCTGAGCGAGAAAACTCGACGGGATGAGGATCACCGAGGTCAGCACCATCAGCACGCCCGCCAGCACGATCAAGGCAAACGCGAGGTTGCGCAGGCCCAGCATCTGCAGCTTGAAAAACGGCAGCGGCTGCGACCATTCGTTGAACAGGAACAGCACCAGCAACAGGCTACCGCCACTGAGCAGGAAGGTGATCAGGCCGGACTCGAACCAGTCCAGACGATTGCCTTGCAGCACACCGATGACCAGCATGCAGATCGCCGGGAAGCCCAGCAGCAGGCCGCGCCAGTTGAATTGCTTGAAGCGCTCCAGGCGCAGCGGGTCCTGCGGTAAGCCGTAGGCCACGGCGGCCATCGCCAACAGGCACGGCGCGACGATTTGCCAGAACGCCCATTGCCAGCCGACGTATTCGGTCCACAGCGCCGCCAGCGGCGTGCCCAGGCTCGGGCCGAAGGTGGCGGTAAGTGCGTAACCGGCCAGGCCGTACAGCTTGACGTTGGCCGGCAGAAAACGCAGCGCCACGGTCATCAGCATCGGCGGCAGCGCACCACCGGCCAGGCCTTGCAGGGTGCGCAGCGCCAGCAGGCTTTGGTAGTTCGGCGCGAGCGGGCACAGCACTCCAAGCAAAGTGAACAACCCGATGGCCCACAAGGTGAAGCGCCGCAGGGAAAAGGTCACCGAGCACCAGGGTGCAAAGGCCATGGCCGACACGGAGGTGGCGGTATACGCGGCGACCAGCCAGGTGCCTTCATCAAACCCGATGGCGAGCGCGCCACGGATGTCGGCGAGGGCAATCTTGGTGACCATCTCGTTGAGACCGGACACCAGCACCGCCAGCAACACGCCGATCAGGCCGATGATGATGCGCGGGCCGAATACGGGCGAGGCGATGGCGGTGGGTTGGGCTGCGGCCGCAAGGGTGGGAGCAGCGAGGGACGTCATGAACAGGTAACTCGGCGTAGGGAATACCCGAGCAGTTTAATCAGGCTAACACATGACAAAAAGTTACTTATCGGCAGCTTATAAGTGCGCCAAACGCAATCTCGAACCCGGCCAAAAACCCCAGGTGGGAGGGGGCTTGCCCCTGATGCTTTCTGACAGCCACAGTTTTTTCCATCTTCACACCGCTATCGGGGGCAAGCCCCCTCCCACATTTTGACCCTGCATGATTTAGAGGTCAGGAGGGTTGAGCTTCCAGCCAGGTGGCGTGGCAACTTTCACGCAGGGTCTCGCGCAGCCATTTGTGCGCCGGGTCGTTGTCGAAGCGCGGGTGCCAGGACTGGGCCAACACCAGTGTCGGCAAGGAGATGGGCAGCGGGAACGCGCGCAGGGGCAGCTTCAGCCGGTTGGCGCTGTAGAGCGCTTCCTTGGGCACCGGCAGAAGCAGGTCGGAGTCGGGCAGCATAAACATTGCGCCGTGAAACCCCGGTGCGATCATCGCCACGCGGCGCTCCAAGCCCTGGGCATTGAGGGCCGTATCGATCGGCCCACGGGCGATGCCGCGCCGCGAGATGCTGATGTGGGAATAGCTGGCGAAGCGGGCGGCGGTGATTTCTTTATCGAACAAGGGATGATCTTGCCGCGCCAGGCCGACAAAGGTGGTAGAGAACAGATTTTGTACTTTCACTTCAGGGCTGGCGGGCATGGTGTTGCTCACACGCAGGTCCAGTCGACCTTCGCGCAGCGCTTCGTCGTCGGTGTCGCCTTCGGGCACGAAACACAGCTCGCACAGCGGTGCGACGCGCTCCATGGTGTCGAACAGCCGCCCGCCGTACACACCGATAAAGAAGTCATTGGCTCGTACGCTGAAGCGCCGGCGCAAGGTACTCAGATCCACTTGGTCGGCCGAGCGAAACAACAGCGCCGCCTGCTCGACCACGTTGCGCACCTGCTCTTGCAACTGCAGGGCCTTGGGGGTCGGCACCAGGCCACGCCCGGCGCGCACCAGGATCGGGTCGCCCACCGCTTCACGTATGCGCGTGAGAGTACGGCTCATGGCCGCCGGGCTGAGGTTCATGCGGCGCGCGGCGCCGACCACACTGCCCTCGTCGAGCAAAGCGTCAAGGGCGACCAGTAGGTTCATATCCGGTAGTTGCATGCCAAGCACTCGTATGCGGTAAGGAGTGAACTGGGCGCAATCGTATCAGGCTGGATCTATCAGCGCTGCATGCCCCAGCGCTTGACCGTCAGCCGTTCGAAAGTATCGAACACCAGGTTCTCCACCAGCAGGCCGATGAGGATCACCACCGCCAACCCGGCGAATACTTTGTCGGTGTACAGCTCGTTGCGATTCTGAAAGATGTACCAGCCTAGCCCGCCCTTGCCGCTGGTGGCGCCGAACACCAATTCGGCAGCGATCAGCGTGCGCCAGGCAAAAGCCCAGCCGATTTTCAGGCCCGCCAGAATCGATGGCAGCGCCGCCGGGATCAGAATAAACAGCACAAAGCGGATACCTTTGAGGCCATAGTTGCGTCCGGCCATGCGCAGGGTTTCGGACACGCCCAGGAACCCTGAATAGGTATTGAGCGCCAGCGCCCACAGCACCGAATGCACCAGCACAAAGATCAGGCTGTTCTGACCCAGGCCAAACCACAGCAGCGCCAGCGGCAACAGCGCAATGGCCGGCAACGGGTTGAACATGGAGGTCAGTGTGCTGAGCAGGTCGCGACCCACCTGCGTCGACACCGCGAGTGTGGTCAGGGCGAACGCCAGTACGATACCGATCAGGTAGCCCTTGATCAGCACCACCAGCGAGATGCTGACTTTGCCGAGCAGTTCGCCGCTGAGCAAACCGTCGTAGAACGCGTGAAAGGTCTGCAGAAAACTCGGCAGCAGCAGGTCGTTGTCTTGATAGCGCGCAACGGCTTCCCAGAGGACAGCGAGCACGATCAGGATCAGGCCCTTGCGCAACCAGCCCTGTTGCCATAGGCGCTGGCGCAGCGGCAGGTCGCGTTCCACCGGCACGCTGAGTAGCGGTTCGAGGGTGATTTCGTATTCCTGGCGCATAAATGTCCCCTTAGTACGCGATGCGGATATCGGCAAAATCCAACTCGGGTTCCGCCTCAGTGGCTTCATCGAACAACAGCCGGTGGATCCGCCGCGCCGATGCCTGGAAGTCGACACCGCCAAGGCTATGCAGGTCGTATTGATGACTGTGGATTTCCGCACGCACGCGCCCTGGGTGCGGTGACAGCAACAGAATGCGATTGCCCACCACCAGCGCCTCCTCAATGGAGTGGGTGACGAACAACAAGGTGAAGCGCACTTCCTCCCAGAGCAGCAGCAGCTCTTCTTGCATCTTGCGCCGAGTCAGGGCATCGAGGGCGGCGAAGGGTTCGTCCATCAGCAGGATTTTCGGTTGCATCGCCAGCGCACGGGCAATTGCCACGCGCGCCTTCATGCCACCGGACAGGGTGTGTGGGTAGGCATCGGCAAACGCACTAAGGCCGACCTTATCGAGGTAATGCTCTGCGCGGTCTTCGGCGTCGGCGCGCTTCAAGGTTTTCGACGTCAGCAGCGGGAACATCACGTTTTGCTTGACGGTTTTCCAGGGCGGCAACTGATCGAATTCCTGGAACACCACGATACGGTCCGGGCCCGGTTGTTCGACCTTTTGCCCTAGCAGGCGAATCTCGCCTTCACTGGGTTTGATAAAGCCGGCAACGGACTTGAGCAATGTGGATTTGCCGCAGCCCGAAGGGCCGAGCAGCACGTAGCGGTCGGCCGGGTCGATCTCGAAACTGACCTGATGCGTCGCGCGCACCACGCGCTCGGCCGTGCGATATTCCAGGCTGACGTTATCCACCGCCAGTAACGGCGCGACAGGGTGCAGATTGCTGGTCGCGTGGGCTGATAACGGCGCGTTCATCTCAGCTTCCTTGCAGGGGTTTGGCGTCTTGGAAAAAGTAGTCCTGCCACGATTGCGGCTTGTGCTTAATGGCGCCGACGCGATAAAGGAATTCCGCCAGCGGGTAGGTGTTTTTCGGCGTGACGCTGAATTCGAATTGCGGGTTGTCGATGATTTTGAGCAGCTCGGCACGGTCGATCTTGGCCTTGGTCACGCGCAGGTAGGTATCGGCCGCCGCTCCTTTGTCGTTCTGAGCGAACTGTGCGGCTTCGGTCAAAGCGTCGACAAATGCTTTGTAGGTCTTGGGGTTGTCGTTGCGGAATTTTTCGGTGGCGAACAGCACCGTCGGCGAGTTCGGGCCAAACAGGTCGTAGGTATTGAGCACCACATGGACATTGGGATTGGCCAGGGCCTGGTCCTGGAACGGCGGGTTGGAAAAATGCCCGGTCAACTCCGTGCCGCCGGCGATCAACGCCGCGGTGGCGTCGGGGTGCGGAACGGCGATGGTGTACTTGTCGAGGCGGTTGAAATCCTGGTCGCCCCATTGTTTGGCGGCGGCGTATTGCAGAAAGCGCGACTGCACTGACACCCCCACTGCCGGCACCGCGATACGGTCCTTGTCAGTAAAGTCGGCGATGGTCTTGACCTTGGGGTTATTGCTGACCAAGTAGTAGGGGAAGTTACCCAAGGACGCAACGGCCTTAACGTTCTGCTTGCCGTAGGTGCGATCCCAGATGGTCAACAACGGTCCGACGCCGGCTCCGGCAATGTCGATGGAGCCAGAGAGCAATGCGTCGTTGACCGCCGCGCCGCCGGACAGTTGAGTCCAGTCGACCTTGATGTCGATGCCTTCCTGCTTGCCGTATTTTTCAATCAGGTGCTGGTCGCGCACCACATTGAGCAGCAAGTAGACGATGCCGAACTGTTCGGCAATGCGAATCTCGCCCTCAGCGTGGGCCACCGCCGGCGCTGCCAGGCTGCCGGCCAGCAGGCTGATACCCAGGCCGACAGTGGCGGCCAGTCGTGCAAATGGAAGGTGTCTGGACATGGTCATGCTCCGAATCAGAAAGGCGCGTCGCCCTGGATGGTGGTGCGGAACAGCTTGCGGCGCAGATGGCTTGGGCAACCGGCGGCCAGGTGGATCAGCGAACGGTTGTCCCAGAACACCAGATCGTGAGGCTGCCATTGATGGCGGTAGAGGTTGTGCGGCAGCACGCTGTGGGCGTAGAGCTGAGCCAGCAGGTCGCGGCTTTCGTCTTCAGGCAAACCGATAATGCGAGTGGTGAAACCCTCACTGACGAACAGCGCTTTTCGGCCGTTTTCAGGGTGGGTACGCACGATGGGGTGCACCACTTCGGCGACTTGGGCCAATTGCTCGGGCGTGAGCGTAGGGCGCCAGTTGCCTTCGAATTTGGTCTCGCTGTAACGCGCGGTGTAGGAGTGCGCAGCGCTTCGGCCTTCAACAGCGTTGCGCAGATGCGCGGGCAACTGGTCCCAGGCTTTGTGCATATCCGCAAACAACGTGTCGCCGCCCTCGCAGGGGAGTTCCTGTGCGTGCAACATCGACCCCAGGCTGGGCAATGCTTTATAGGACAGGTCCGAATGCCAGAACTTGCCGGCGTCGCCCAAGCCAATAGCCTGGCCGTTTTCGATGATGTTGGAGACGATCAGGATTTCCGGATGATTGAGCAGCAGGAACTGCTTGAGCACATGGATCTGCAGCACGCCAAAGCGACGGCTGAACGCGATGTGCTGCTCGGGTGTGATGCGCTGGTCGCGAAAGACCAGCACATGGTGATCGAGGTGCGCGCGGTGAATTCGCGCGAAATCCGTGTCGTTGATCGGGCGGGACAAGTCCAGGCCAACCACCTCGGCACCGACGCTGCCGGGCAGTGGAAGAACCTCGAATACTTGTGCATCGAGCGACGCGGGTGAAGCGGTAGAGGCGGCAGACATGGGTTCACTCCTGGCAGTCAGGAGACAAACTTTATAGGTATAAGAAATTCAATTTAAATACCGTTTACGCATAACGATATGCGTGAACGGCGCGGCAAAACGATGTAGCGCTCGCAGCGAAGCTGCTTGGACTGAGGGCGCTTCCATCCCGTTTGTAAGACGCCATAAATGCATGCTGTGAGTGCGCGGAGCGTGGTGTTGAACTACTTACAAGCCGAAACCGTGCGTGTTTGACAAGCTTATGGGCAGTCACTAGTGTGCTTTGGATCCAATTAGCCATCAGCCATTCCAATAAGGAGGGCAGCGTAACCGTGACGCAGAAGCCTACACCTTTGAACAGCATCAAGATCAGCGGTCCGATTCCCGCCCACCTTGCTCGCTCCGTCATAGAAGAAACCTTGCGCAACGCCATCCTCGATGGGCGCCTGCCCTGCGGGACCGCCATGCGTCAGCAGGAGTTGGCCAGCCTGTTCGGGGTAAGCCGCATGCCGGTGCGCGAAGCCTTGCGCCAACTCGAAGCCCAGTCACTGCTGCATGTGGTGACTCACAAGGGCGCCGTGGTCGCTCCGTTGATCGAAGACAACTCGGCCGAAACCTATGAACTGCGGATGTTGCTGGAATCCGAAGCGCTGCGCTTGTCGATTCCTTTGCTCACCGACACCGATATCGCCGAGGCTGACGCGTTGATTTGTGCGCTGGAGCAAGAAAAAGACTACACCGAGATAGGCCGCCTGAATCGCTTGTTCCATATGACCCTTTACAGCAAAGCCCCTAACCAGCGGCTGCTCAAACTGGTGGAGCACGGGTTGAACGAAGAGGAGCGTTTCCTGCGCTTCAATCTGGAAGCCATGGGGCTGGGCGAGACGTCCCAGGAAGACCACCGGGAATTGCTGAACCTGGTCGCGCGCAAGAAAGTCCAGGAAAGCGTCCTGACCCTGCGCAATCACTTGATGCGCGGGATGGAAGTGATCAGGACTTACCTCAATGGCCCGGACGTCGCCAGTCAGAAAGGCCCGCAATAACCTTTAACATTCGCCCTGCACCTGAGCGCGGCAGGGTTGCTGCTCCAACGCGTAACGTGCGTTATTCAATAGCCACTGCCCTCCCAAAAACGCCAGCATCAGTGCCGGGTTCAAGGCGAGGGCGCGCGGCAAAGAACTTTCCCACCTATATAAATCGACTTACTGACAAAAGATATTATTTAGAAAAACATCTAACACATTTATATGCTCGCCAAATTAGTTAGCCTGACTATTATCTTCGGCATTAACCCGGCTCCTTATTCAGGGCGCGCAGCCCTTAGACAAAGGGATTGCGCCACGCCTGGCTTATATCCCTTATCTACTTGCCGTTCAAAAAAGCCCATCGCTGTAGTCACAGTTGACGCAATAACTTATAGGCATCAAGCATGTATCAATCCTTACTTGCACAAAGAGCAGAGCGCCTTTGCGCCCACCCGTTATTCAAAGAAATAACTTCTATTCACACATTAAAAAAATTCATGGAAAGTCATGTATTCGCGGTTTGGGACTTCATGACGCTCCTCAAACGCCTCCAACAAGACCTGACCTGTACACGCTTGCCCTGGCTACCGCCTGCCGACCCGACGGCTGCTCGCCTGATCAACGAGATCGTGCTGGAGGAAGAATCCGACCAACACCCCCAAGAGGGCCAGTGCAGCCATTTCCAGCTGTATCTGGAAGCCATGAATGAAGTCGGTGCCAGCACCGCTTCAATCGAACACTTCATTGCGCTGCAACGCCAAGGCCTGGCTGCCAATACGGCGTTGCTTAGGGCTCAAGCACCGCGCGGCGCGGCCCGCTTCGTCAGCGATACGTTGCAGATCGCATTGAACGCCCCCACCCACTGCGTAGCAGCGGTGTTTCTTCATAGTCGAGAACGCGTGATCCCAGGCATGTTCGAGCAGTTGCTGCAGGCCGGCACGTTGATTCGAGAGCACGCGCCAACCTTATGTGCCTACCTCAACCGTCATATCGAGCTGGACGCTCAGGATCACGGGCCGGCAGCGCAGCGTTTACTTGAGCGTTTGACCGATGCCCATCCGACTTACCCGCAACAAGCCCACGACGCCGCTCTCGCGGCCATGCAAAGCCGGATCATGCTTTGGGATGAGGTTCGAGCCTCGCTGCTGGAGGTGCAGCCATGAATATGGCCGGTTACCCAGCCTTTGCCGACGATTGGGAGCGCCGCGCAACCATTCGCACACGTCCACGCCGCTTGCTGGAAAACGACGATAAATTGATCTTCCCCTTGTGCCGCCAGCCTTTGGTACTCAGTGCCACCTTTACCGAGCACTGCCCGCAGTGGCGCGACTTTGTGCTGGTGCAAAGTTTTTACAAGTTCATCAATGACGTTGTGATTTTCGAAACGGAAATCGTCGACAAGACTGCGCGCGCCATCGCCAAGAATCGCTTCTCGCTGCCCTTTCCCCTCGCCTGTCGCGTCGACGCGATGACCGTCGTGGTGGACGAGGACTACCACGCGCTGGTCGCTCTGGATTTCCTGCAACAGACCGTAACCATGACAGGCATCGAGCCGCTTGAGCTGCCGACACACATTGAACTGAGCCTGGCCCTACCAGCGGCGCAAGCGCAGGTGCCGGCTCACTTGCGCGACGCCGTGGAGCTGATTGGCGTGGCCATTGCCGAAAACACCGTCACCCACGAAGTGGCGGCGTTCTCCAAAGACAGCAGCGTCAAAGACTCAATCCGGGGCTTGATGGCCGACCACCTGTTCGATGAAGGGCGCCACGCGCAGTTCTGGACCTGCCTGGTGCGTAGCTACTGGCAAAGCGCAAGCCCGAACGACCGCGATGCCATCGCTCAGGCGCTGCCGACGTTCCTCTCGCGTTACCTGACCAACCAACTGCAAAAGAATTTCGACCTGCACCTGATCGAGCATCTAGACGTCAGCGCGGACGTGCGCCGTGCATTGCGCGATGACATCAACGCACTGGCATTCCCCATCCATCGCCAGCACCCCTTGATGGGCAACATCCTGAGCTTTGTGCATAACAGCGGCCTGCTGCAAACGCCAAGCGTGGCGCGTGCGCTGAACGACTACATGCCGGTTAATAGGAGATTGGCATGAAGCGCCTGACCATCGGCTGGAACGGCACCAGTGCTGCTTTGCAGGCTATCAGGCAGATGCTGGAGCAATACGGCCACGCGACGGGCGAAGAAGCCGTCGATCTGTGGATTGAAGACGGTAGCCTGCCGCTGCCAAGCGATATCGACGAAGCGCCCTGTATCCGCCTGCGCCTGGGGGTGGGCGCCGCCACCGAGTACGGGCTGCCAGCATTGCAACTGCGCGCCTATGACCGCCACAGGCATTTGCACGGGGTGCTGGAGATCGCCGACGAGCCTACGGGCAATGGCGAGCGACAGCGTAAGCAGGTGACGAACGCACTGGTGGACTGGGTCGCGTTGCAGGTCAGTGAATTCTCACGGGACCCTGCGTACGTGCCGATCAGCACCACGGCCAATGACTGGCCCGAACAGAGCCTGCTGGGGCTCGACGCGTTGGCGTTCATGCATCGATTCAATTGCACGGCAAACCCCGCATTGATGCAGGAGGCGCAAGTGCCGGTGATGGAACGGGTGCAAGCCAGCCTGCACGCCTTCGCCGAGCGCCCGGCGCTGAACATCGATGGCTATGCCGTGAGCTACCGCGACTTGCACCGCCGGGCCGCAGCGATTCAACAACGTTTGATCCGTTTGCTGGAGGCGCTAGAAGCCCCCGCGGTGGTCGGTGTTTGTCTGGATAAATCCATTGAGCTGTATGCGAGCATGCTGGCTGTCCTGGGCAGCGGCGCGGTCTACCTGCCGTTGGGTCTGGACCAGCCTGCACAACGTCATCAGCTCATGCTGGAGATTGCCGGAGCCCGGCTCTTGCTGGATGCGGGCGAACACCCTCTGCGGGAGCGCTTTACCGCACTGGATGTCAGCAGTATCGAGCCCTGCACCGCCGGCAACCCGCTCTTGCCGATGCGACAGCGTCCGTGCCTGGATGCACCGTGCATGGTGCTCTACACCTCGGGCACCACGGGTCAGCCCAAGGGGGTGTTGCTGAGCCAGGGCAACCTGGCACATTTCACCGCCTGGTGTGGGGCGTGCATGAACCTGAATGAACACGCCCGGGTCCTGCAATTTTCGCCACTGAGTTTCGACTCGTCGCTGATCGATATCGTCCCCGCCTTGATTGCCGGCGCCGAGCTGATCATCCCGAATGAAGCGCAACGGCGCGATCCGGAGCAACTGCTGACGCTGCTGCGACGGCAATGCGTCACTCACGCGTTCCTGCCACCTGCGCTGCTCAGCATCTTGCCGCTGGATCAACCGCTGGGCCTAACGCAACTGCTCACCGGCGGCGATGTGTGCGAGCCCCATGTCATCGAGCGCCTGGCTGGACAGTGTCAGTTCCACAACCTGTATGGTCCTTCCGAAGCGACTGTGCTGGTAACCCACCGCACATTCACCCCGGGTGACAGCAACCGCAATATCGGCCGCCCCATTGCTAACAGCCAGGTACTGATTCTCGACGAGCATCTGCAGCCCGTGGATGAACAGGTGATGGGCGAGTTGTACCTTGTCGGCCCTGGCGTCAGCCTGGGTTACCTGAATGCACAGGTGCAAACGGCGAGTACGTTTGTCGACTTACCGCTGCCGGGCGGCCAGTCGTTGCGGGCCTACCGCAGCGGCGACCTGGCACAGTGGAGCGCCGATGGCATCCTGCTGGGCGGACGACGGGACGATCAGGTAAAAATCCGTGGCTTTCGGGTCGAGCCTCGGGAGGTTGAGGAGTGTTTGCGCAACAGCCGGCTCTATCGTCAGGTGGCCGTGGCGATCGACCGCGATGACCGGATCTGCGCCTTTGTTGCCCAGCCCGATCACGGCTCGACCCTCGAAGCGCTGAAACGGCATGCACGCCAGTGGCTTCCGGATTACATGCAACCGAACGCATGGGCCGAGCTGCCTGCTCTACCTTGCTCCGACAATGGCAAAGTCGACCGGCAAGCCCTGCTTGCACAGCCGTTGCGGCTCAAGATTGCAGATCGATGCCGTGTTGCACACACACCGCTTCAAGCGCGCCTGGCCAGCCTGTGGGGAGGACTTCTAAGGCTGGATGGCGCCGAGTTATCTGTTGATGACAGCTTCTTCGATTTGGGTGGTCACTCGATCTTGCTGTCGACCCTGTTACTGCGTGTACGCGAACAGTTTGGCCGCAGTTTCGCCTTGAGCCATTTCATCGAAGCCCCCACCCTTCGTACCCTCGCCACGCTGATGGAGGACGGTGAACTGCCCGACGCGTCCTCTAGCCAAGCCGTTCGAGATGCGCAACGCGAATGGAGCATCAAGACGCTACCCGCCGCGTGCGCAGGCGATCCGCGCAAAGTGATTGTGACCGGGGCCAACAGTTTCGTCGGCGTCCATATTGTTCAGGCGCTGCTGGCCGGCGGTGCGACTCAAGTGGCATGCCTGGTGCGCGAGCGGCCCGGGCAATGCGCGACGGCACGGTTTACCCATGCGTTACGCGACTACCAGTTGGAGCATCTGGACCTGAGTCGTGTGCAGGTATTCGCTGCGGATATCAGCCAACCACGCCTGGGGTTGGCCGAGAACGCGTATGACGCACTCGCCCATGGCTTCGGTGTGCTGGTGCACAACGCCGCACAGGTCAACCATGTGATGGACTATGCGTCACTGGCCAGGGACAACGTCGACTCCGTCTTCGAATGCCTGCGCCTCTGTGAGACCCACAGTAAGAAAATCCTCAACTTTGTCTCGACGCTGTCGGCTTCCAGCAGCGTCGACCCAAGGGCATGTGCTAGAGGCCCCGGCCTGCGCGTCGCTGCCGCTGTTCATCAGAAACGGCTACAACCTGTCCAAGTGGGTGGCTGAGCGAATGTTGGGACGAGCGGTGGAGCAAGGCGCCTGGGTGAATATTCATCGCCCCGGCAACATCAGTTTCAACAGCCGCAACGGTGTTTGCCAACCGCACAAGAATCGCCTGATGTTGATGCTCAAAGGGTCGCTGCAATTAGGCCTGCTACCGCAGTTGCATTTGAATTTCGATCTGATGCCTGTGGACTTCCTGGCGCGGTTTATCGCCTTTCACAGTGCCGGTTTTAATGCCGATAGCTGCGTGTTCAATCTGCATAACCCACTTCCGTTGAGTTGGGAGCAATACCTGGACGCGTTCAGTCGCGCGGGTTACTGCTTTGAGCGAGTCAGCGTGACGCAATGGCAGCAGGCGCTGCGGGCAGTGAGCCCGGACAACGCATTGTTTGGGGTATTGGGGTTCTATCTCGATCGTCTGGACAAAGACATCGGCGATACCACGAGGATCCTGCATGGCAACGCACGCAGAGGTGTTCAAGACATGGGCGAGCAGTATCCCGAAAAAGACCAGGCACTCTTGGACAAGGGCTGTTACTACCTCAAAACCATAGGCTTCCTTTGAACCGTTTCAGGACAACTTCATGAAAGCGCTGCAACCCGATACGTTAATTCGCAACCCAAACGGCGTGCCGATCGTGGCCGGTGTCATAGTCAACTGCGAAGCCGCTCGTGTATGGGATCTGGTGGGGCGATTTTCCAACTTTGATGCCTTTATCCCTGCACTGTCGCGCATTGAAATGATTGGCGCGGGCGTGGGCGCTTTGCGTACAAAAATTTTCCAGGACGGCAACTGTGCGGTCGAACAACTCAACAGTCGAGATGACGACGCCATGCACATGACATGGACCACGATCTACAACACCTTGGGCGTGGCCAGACTGTGGGCAGCGATTAATGTGCAGGCACTTGGCGCCCAGAGCGCCAAGGTCACCTGGACGATCATCGCGGAACCCGAAGACACAACGCGCAAGGGGTTCGAAGCGTTCGTGCAGGACTTTGCCGACAGCGCCCTGAACAACGTACGCAAATTACTCGACAAGCCGTAGGAGCGAGTTGGCACGCTCCTACGGCGTGCCCCGGCGAGTCAGATCTTGAAGCTGTCTACCAATTGCTTCAGACGATTGGCCTGCTGTGACAGTGCATCGCAATCCCTCAGGGTTTCGTTGAGGTTTTCCACACCTTGCTGGTTCAGCAGATTGATCTGGTTGATGTCCACGTTGAGCGTCTCCACCACGGCGGTCTGCTCTTCGGTGGCCGCCGCGACGGACTGGTTCATGCCGTCGATTTCAACAATACGCTGCGTCACACTGACCAGGCGCTCGCCGGCCTGGTTAGCGACCTCAACACTTTCCTCACTGGAAACCTGACTGGCATTCATAGTCGTCACCGCTTCACGCGAGCCCACTTGAAGCGAAGTGATCATTTTATGGATCTCTTCGGCGGACTCCTGGGTTCGGTGAGCCAGGTTGCGAACCTCATCGGCCACCACAGCAAACCCACGGCCAGCCTCACCGGCCCGCGCAGCTTCGATCGCAGCGTTAAGGGCAAGCAAGTTGGTTTGCTGGGAAATGCCTTTGATCACATCAAGAATGTGACCAATGTTGTCGGTGCTGGCATTCAGGGTTTCGATCTGCGTGCACGATAGGCTGATCTTCTGAGACAACTCCGACATGGCCAGGATGGTCTGTTCGACCACTTTGCGCCCATCGTCGGCCTGCTCGCTGGCACCACTGGCATGCTGGGACGCATCAGCAGCGTTCCGCGCGATTTCCTGAGTCGCAGCCCCCAATTCATTAATCGCCGCGGCGACGCTGTTGGTGCGTGCGCTCTGCTCGTCGGAGCCGATGATCGAGGCATTGGACGACGCCATCACGCGCTGGGAAAGGTCATGCACCTGACGTGTGGCCGAAGACACTTCGGAAATCGACGCATGAATACGTTCCACGAACCGGTTGAACGCGCTGCCAACTTCACCGAACTCATCCTTGCTGGTGACAGCCAAGCGACGTGTTAGATCGCCTTCACCTTGAGCGATATCCTGCATGGCAACGCCCATGGTGGTCAGGGGGCGCAGCAATACTTGAATCAACAGACTCAACAGCACGGCAATCGCAACTACCGCGATTAGCATGGCGATTAACGCAGATGTGCGGAATTTACCTAGCGGGGCGTAGGCCTTGTCTTTATCGATCGACAGACCAATGTACCAATCCGTGCCTGGCAGCCCGGTGATGGGGGTGAATGAAAGAATGCGATCCTGGCCATTGAGTACAACGTCCTGATTAATCTTCTCGATACGGACGCTGGTGCCTGGGTAGATGTCCTTGAGGTTCTTCATCACCTGGTCTTCGTCAGGGCTAACGATAACCTGGCCGTCACCGCTGACCAGGAACGCATGGCCAATACCGCCGAAGTCCACCGAGTTGATGATTTTTACCAAGGTTTGCAGGCTCAGGTCACCACCGACCACGCCGAGCAATTCACCGTTCGTTTTAACCGGCATGGCAATAGTGACAATCTGCCCGCCCACTGCGGCCATATAGGGCGGCGTAAGCATGGGTTTATCGGCGGCCACGGCTTGCTTGTACCAAGGGCGCTGACGCGGATCGTAGCCGTCAGGCATTTTGGCGTCAGGACGCTGGGTGAAAACGCCGTTGGTTTGACCGACATAGGTGAACTGGAAATTTGAGGTCAATGCGGGTTGATCCACCAAACCTGGCAGATCCGCGGCATCGCCTTGATGGGCAATGTTCTGCGTGAGACTTTCAAGCACCAGTATTCGGCCACTGAGCCAGTTCTGCACGCTGCTGGCGGTCAGCTCACCGGATTGCTGGATAGACGAGTCCAGGTTCTGCTTGATCGTGCTCCGTTGCAAATAATCGTTGTAAAGCGTGAATAATGCGAAGGCTAGGACTACGACGCCTGACGCAGCTAGCAGAATTTTGTGGCTGAACTTGAGATTCATTTCGTCGACTTCTTTTGCCAAAGGGGGATGAGCGTGCCGAACGGAACATTCCATGTAACGGTATAGCCGGCTTCTCGGGCCGCTCTATTTCGGTGCACGCATGGCTCATCAGGCTTTCGGCCAAACGGAGTGAAATCTTAAGGTTTTGTGGGAAACATCCTCTTTTTGAGTGTTAAACCGACAGGCGGTAAATCCGAACTACCTAAAATCATTAAAGCAGCCTACGACACCCTTCAATGGCGAATCTTTGATTTGACGCCTATTAATTCCCTATAAACGACAAAACCCCTGCCTGCGTTAGCAGACAGGGGTTTTGGAATTTAATCTTGACGATGACCTACTCTCACATGGGGAAACCCCACACTACCATCGGCGATGCATCGTTTCACTGCTGAGTTCGGGATGGGATCAGGTGGTTCCAATGCTCTATGGTCGTCAAGAAATTCTGTGTACCAGATCGACGTTGAGCATCGTTCCGGTGAAAATTCATGGACTTCTACATAAACAAAACCCCAACTGCTTTCGCAATTGGGGTTTCGGAATTTAATCTTGACGATGACCTACTCTCACATGGGGAAACCCCACACTACCATCGGCGATGCATCGTTTCACTTCTGAGTTCGGGATGGGATCAGGTGGTTCCA
>NZ_LEKF01000033.1:0-42884 GCF_001029595.1 Pseudomonas sp. ARP3 | reverse complement strand
GGCGGCACATCCTGCTGAACGGGCATTACACATTCCAGACTGACGGCAAGTTCATCGACCTGGATGCGCTCGTGGCGGGACTGGAGCTGGGCTGACGGAAATTTCTGGGATTCCGGCGTACAACCCCGTACTAGACCATGGTGCTGACGAAAGACTTGAGCCGGATGAGGCGCGACTCTCATGCCCGGTTCTTTGGGGGCGGTGGCGCAGTAATGCGCTGCTGTTACCCGACGAAAGTGTACTTAAGCCCTACCATCTTATCTCGGCGCCATAAACCAGGACCTTCATCTCCTCCCTCCTTGATTCCGTACTTAACTACGGAGGTAGAGTTGAATCGTGGATCGAAAACCCGAGAGGAGATCGCCGTTATGAAACACCTAAGACTGCTGCTGATAGTGAGTGCGACTCTGCTGTCATCCACCGTATGGGCCGATGGCAGTTCCGATCGCCTGTACGGTAAGATGATCCAGGCCAACGAGCAATCCATGCGCGAATACGCTAGCGCCCAAGGCAAGAACCCGCCAGAAGTCACTCACTACCGCTATGGCATGAAGCTCGACATCGCCAAGGTCATTCACGTCACGTCGACCAATGGCAACTGCGATGTGATGCCTGCGCAAATGACCTACGAGGATTCGAGCGGAAACCTGCATATTCTGGAGTACCTCGTATCAGGAACGGACTGCAGGAGCCAGCACTGAGCATTGTTGACGTGTTGCTGACGGAAAAGTAATTTTCACGTCACCCTGACGTTATTTTGCATGTGGAAGTATGTAAGAAGCGCACCCGGCTATGCCCGGCGCGCTTCGGCATATACACAACCGCACAATGAAAAATCTGCCAAAACATCAAGAGCGTTTATGAACAACAAGGCCCTGTTGGGACTTTCTCAGATCGTCTTGAGCATCAGCGCTGCGCAGGCTGCAATGGCCGCCGAGGAAAAAGGCGAGGGATTCATCGAAGGCAGCAGCCTGAGCATCCTCAATCGAAATTTCTACTTCAACCGTGATTTTCGCAAAGGCCAGTCCAGCAGTACAGGAAATGGCTACTCGGAAGAATGGGCCCACGGAGTCATAGGCCGATTCGAGTCGGGCTCGGCCAGGCCGAGGACAATTACTCCAAGCTCGGCGGCGCCGTAAAGACCCGTTTCCTGGACACTGAAATCAAAGTAGGCGATGTCTTCCCTGTCACGCCTGTCGTGCAGTACGGCGATTCGCGACTGCTTCCGGAAAGCTTCCGCGGCGTCACCGCATACAACACCAGTGTCGAGGGCTTGGTGCTACAGGGCGGACGCCTGCACGCGATGAGCCAACCCAGCTCCAGCAGCATGCGGGATGATTTTGCAACCTTCTACGCAGGCGAAGTCGGCTCTCCGTGGATAGTCGGCGGTGATTACACACCCAACGACAACCTTGGCTTCAGCCTTTACACCAGTTGTCTCAAGGATGCCTGAAACCAATACTATACCGGCACTACCTGGAGCTACCCGCTTGCAGATGATGTCGCCTTGGTCGGTGGTTTGAATTACTACAAGGCCGTCGATGAGGGGAAGCAGCTCCTCGGCAGTTTTGAGAACGATATCTGGAGCGGCAAGGTCGGCCTCCGTGTCGGGGCGCACACCGGCGAGGGACGGAGACGGCCGACGTGAACCAGATCGCTATTGTGCCTTGCTATCGCCCTTCGGGGACTCCATTCCAATGTGTTGGTTCATGTTCTCCATCATTGTATTGCAGTTTTTCATCATCTTGGACATTTCCTGCATGTCCATCATCGGCATATGGTTGCCGTCCATCATGTGCATGTCCTCACCCTTATTTGTCTCGGCACTGCTTTGGGCGGGGGCTTTGGCCTGTTCGGCAAATCCCGTGGCAACAGTTCCAAGGGCTATGAAGGTAGCAAGGACGGTGTAGGTAATGGCGTTACGCATGGCGACTCTCCTCATCTACGACCTTGGTTTCCAGCCAGGCTGTGTATTGAAGAGTTGATTGCTCCACTGTCCTCCTGTTTGGCTCCTTTGGTTTGGAGGATGGTTTCAGGCGCCTGAGGTAGGCGCCTTTTTCGGTCAACAAGTCTTCGGCTTCATCGCTCTGGACTCTGCGAGCTGGCTTGACAGCACCGCGTTGTCTTGCACGAGAAGCTGCTTTTCTGTGGCCAACTGGCTCAATTGGCTTTCAGTTTGGCTTAAGCGTTCCGCCAGCAGGCTTCGCTCCCGTTCATTGACGGCCAGGTAAGTCCGCGTCTCAGCCAAACGCTGCTCACCTTGGCCATGGCGCTGCTCCAGTGCCTGATGCGACTGTTGCAAGTCGGTGAATTGAAGTAAGACGTGTTCATGCGCAATCTGACTCTGCGCGAGCGTCGCTTGCGTCGTGAGCAGGGTGCTCTCTAGACGATCATGGTCCTGCACCAGGCGTTGTTCCTGCGCCTGCAGTTCGCCCAGGCGGGTTTGCTGCGCGAGCAGACGCTGCCGGAGCGCTGCCAATTCGTGTTCCAGGCGCTGCTGGCGTTGCTCAGTGGCCTGGCGCTCGTCGCTGCGTTGTTGCGCGACCGATGCCTGGTAGTGCTCAAACTGCTCCCGCGCTTGTTGCAGTTGCCGGGTCAGTGCGGCCGCCTCGGCGGCGCGGTCAGCCAGACGTTGTTCGAGCCCGGTCTTTTCACTGCCCAGGCTGGCCAGGGCGATCTCCTGACGCTGCAGGGTGTCAGCCAGCCCCTGGCTGCGCGTAGTGGCTACGGCAAGTGCCTGGGCCTGCTGCTCCTGAACGCTGAGTTGCGCGTCGCGCTCGACGAATGCCTGCTGCAACTGTTCCTGCAACGCGTCGGCCTCTGCCTGGTGAGCCGCTACGGCCTGCTGGAGTTGGACGGCCGCCTCCGCCTGAACTTTTTCGTACAGTCCTTTCAGCGCCAGGACCAGCTCCGCGGGCAATCCCAGTTCGGCCTGGGCCAGCGTGCCGGGATGCGCGGCTTTCCAACGCTTTAACAACGGAGCAATCGTGCTTTTGCTGCCCGTCCCACCCAGGGCGACGCGGATGCTGTCAATGGTGGGGTTGTGGCCCGCAGCCACCAGTTGGGTGGCCGCCTGGGCAACATGCAGGTAGAGGACGCCGGAACGGGCCATGAACACCTCGGATTTTTTCGTACCGTATTATGGAAAACGTAATACCTCGATTTAAGTACAGAATAGCTCAACCTTGAGTAACTGCTGCTTGGCCCACGATAAGCGCGGTTATCGTGAGTTAAGTCATCGCGATCGAGGGTTGTGTCTATAATCTGCGGTACACATGGCCTAAACAGGCGCTTCGTGATGACAGCCGGCAATAATGACGAAAACCTCCCCACCAGGCGGCACGAAGAGCCGACAGTACTTGCGCGTACCCCCGGTACGCTCACCACCCCCGAACAATTGGCTGAGCAACATCAGCGTTTTCTCGCCGCCGCGACAACCGACAACACCCGGCGCACCTACCGCTCGGCCATTCGCCACTTTCTCGCCTGGGGCGGCGTGCTGCCGTGCGATGAAGCCGCGCTGATTCGTTATCTATTGTCTTTTGCGGAAGTATTGAACCCGCGCACCCTGGCCCTGCGCCTCACGGCGCTGTCGCAATGGCACCGTTATCAGGGTTTTCCTGACCCTACCGCCAGCGCCACCGTGGGCAAAACCTTGCGCGGTATTGAGCGGGTGAACGGGCGGCCTCGACAAAAAGCCAAGGCCCTGGTCCTAGAGGATCTCGAACGCATCGTGGTGCACCTGAACACGCTCGACGGACTGGCGACACTGCGGGACAGTGCACTGCTCCAGGTCGGGTATTTTGGTGCGTTCCGGCGCAGCGAATTGGTCACGCTGGAGATGCAATACCTCGAGTGGGAGCAGGAAGGTCTACGGATCACGCTGCCCCGTTCCAAGACCGATCAGGAGGGCGAGGGACTCGACAAGGCGATCCCATACGGCGACAGCATCTGCTGCCCCGCGACAGCGCTACGCCGGTGGTTGGACGCGGCTCAGATCGTTCAGGGGCCACTGTTCCGGCGCATCAGCCGCTGGGGCGTACTCGGCGAGGTGGCACTGCACGAGGGCAGCGTGAATACCATCCTGACGGCACGTGCCGAAGCCGCAGGGCTGTTGTATGTGCCCGAACTGAGCAGCCACAGTCTGCGTCGGGGACTGGCTACCAGTGCGCATCGGGCTGGGGCGGATTTCCTTGAGATCAAACGACAGGGTGGCTGGCGGCACGATGGCACCGTACACGGCTATATCGAGGAAGCTGGAGCTTTCGAGGAGAATGCGGCTGGCTCGTTATTACGACGCAAACCGTAGCCAAGGTTTGTAAGCAGGGCTGGTTAGAATCCCAAGTGGCCACCCTCTATTCTCGACCGTCCTTCCGCAGCACATGAGCAGTTCCCTTAAAAACAGTTACTTACAGAACGAATGTCCTAATTTTTGGCTTATCTCGGCACGCCCCCGATAATGCGCAGGCTCATCAGGCCCATATGCAGCATGGAGCCAATGGGCGACACCACATTGGTCCAGACATTGCTCGGCACATAACCCAGGTTGCGCATAAAACTGATGACCGCCCCGGCATAAAACACCCCGAAGGCAAACAGGTAGTAACGGGCCGGCCGGTGCCCGCGCAGCAGCAGCCAGAACGCCAGTGCGAGAAAGAACGGGATCAGCACCAGCGCACTGCCCTGGCTCAACATGGCGCCTTCGCCATAATGGCCACTCAGTACCGCCAGCGCGGCGACGCCGGCAATCCCCCAGCACAGCACGGCCAGGCGCGCCTGCAAGCGCGGGTAGACCTGGGGCAGACCCAGTTGGCGGCCGGCAAAAATCATCCCGATGGGAATCGACAAGGCCAGGGCCACGCCCAGCAGGGAGTCGCTGAGGCTGACCGGCAGATCGAGCAACTGCTGGGGCAGGCCCAGCGACAACACCTCGATGCCCACGCAGCAATTGACGTACAGCAGGTACCAGCCGCTTTCCGGGGCGCGGGTCATGCGCCAGAACACCGTATGAAAACCGATCAGCAGCAGGTAGACGCCAAAATACAGGCCGTAGGCAAAAAACTCGCGCCGCGAATGGTTGGAGAACTGCTGGCCGGGTTCCAGATCCAGACTGACCGACATCGCGTTCTTGCTTTGCAGGCGCAGCAACAGGGTTCTGTCCCCCGGCTCGGCAAATCGCAGGGGAAACACCGCGCTGCGGTAATCCACCGGCCACAGGGGGCGCGCCAGGTTCTCTCCAGCGCGCTGCTCGCTCCAGCGCCCATCGCTTTCACGCTGATACAGGCGCACATCGTCCAGCAGGGCATTGTCCAGGCGCAGGGCCCAGGTCGGCACCACGGACGCCGGCACCCGCACGCTCAAGCGCAGCCAGATCGTGGCATCGGTAAAGCCAGCATTGAGATTGCCCGGCAAGGCTTGCCATCTCGGCGCCAGCATCGCTTCTTCGGGGCTCAATGTGCCGTCGGGATCGTCGAGCCGCTCGATGTAGCCCTGAGCTTCAATCGGCAACGCCCCGCCCTCCAGCAGCAAAGGCCTGGCGTTCAAGGGCGCACACGTGAACAGCGCAGCCAGCAGCAGGACGAAAACGGGCCATTTCATGGCGGGCGATACTATCACGGGGCCATTAGCCGCTGCACAGCGCTCAGGTTCGCTCAGATTCACCCGCGCAAACCGCCGCCCAGGGGCCCGGCATTCGGGTAAGCTGCGCCCATGACCGACCTGATCCTGCTCGAAGACGAGCCCATATTGCGCCAGGAACTGGGCGAATTCCTCGAGGACTGCGGCTACCGCACCGACAAGGTCGCGAGCCTGGCCGAATTCGCCCATGCCTTCGAACCCCAACGCCATTGCCTGGCGATCATCGACCTCGGCCTGCCCGACGGCGACGGCCTGCACCTGATCCGCCAACTGCGCGAGGGCGACCACCGCCTGGGCATCGTGGTGCTGACCGGGCGCAATACCACCCTGGACAAGATTGCCGGCCTTGAAGGCGGTGCCGACCATTACCTGGACAAGGGCTGCGACCTCGACGAACTGGCCGCGACCCTGCAATCGCTCAAGCGCCGCCTGGAGCTGGGCGAACAGCCGCGGCAGGGCGACGAATGGCGACTGGAGCTGGGCCCCCGGCGCCTGCATGTACCAGGTGCGCCTGCCGTGGCCTTGTCCCAGCAGGACCTGGTGGTGCTCGAAAGCCTGATGAGCAATGCCGGCGAAGGGGTCAGCCGGCAGATGATCGTCAGCGCGCTCGATGAAGACTACCTGCACTACGACCAGCGCCGCCTGGACACCCAGATGCGCCGCCTGCGGCGCAAGATCGAGGAAGTGACCGGCCAGGAACTGCCGGTCAAGACCCTGCGCAATGCCGG
This sequence comes from Pseudomonas sp. ARP3, assembly GCF_001029595.1. Lineage (NCBI taxonomy): Bacteria > Pseudomonadati > Pseudomonadota > Gammaproteobacteria > Pseudomonadales > Pseudomonadaceae > Pseudomonas > Pseudomonas sp. ARP3. The sequence continues at coordinate 36,519 of NZ_LEKF01000033.1, read as the reverse complement.
CTACTGCTTTTACGCCAACGCCCGGATCCAGCCCTGAGAATGCCCATGCCCCACCTGCGCCTGCTGCCTGTTCTACTGATCGCCCTGCTCAGCGCCTGTGCCAGCGCCCCGGCGCCCGAAGCTCGCCGCCAGCAGGCCATGGAGCTGGCACGGACCCAGCATTGGCAGGGGCTCACGCTCGACACCCGCTCGTTCCCCTTGCAGGCCTTTGTACCGCCAGCCTTTGCCGCCGAACGCCAATTGGTGATTTACCTGGAAGGCGACGGCTTTGCCTGGCGCACCGCCAGCCAACCGTCCGATGACCCGACGCCGATCAACCCGCTGGCCCTACGCCTGGCCCTGGCCCAGCCCGGCGGCAACGCGGCATACCTGGCACGCCCCTGCCAATACCTGGGCGCACAGCGCTCGCCTTGCAGCCAGCGCTATTGGACCGACGCCCGCTTTGCCGACAACGTGGTCGCCAGTGTCGACCAGGCCATCAGCACCCTCAAGGCCCGGGCAAAAGCCCAGGAACTGGTGCTGGTGGGTTACTCCGGCGGCGCGGCGATTGCATTGCTGCTGGCTGCCCGGCGCGACGATATCAGCCGTGTCGTGACGGTCGCCGGCAACCTCGACCATCGCGCCTGGACCGAGTATCACCGCGTGCAACCGTTGCGCGGATCGCTTAACCCGGCGGACGACGGCGCGCGCCTGGCCCATCTGGAACAGATTCATCTGGTCGGCGCCGACGACCGGGTCCTGCCGCCGTCGCTGGCCCAGCGGTTTGTCCGCGAACATCCGACCAACCCGCCGGCCAGGGTCTGGGTGATGCCTGGCTACACCCACCAAAGCGGCTGGGCCGAGCACTGGCCAAGCCTGTGGCAGCGCCTCGAACAGACGCCTTAGAACGACACCTACAACACTTTTGGCTACCCATCGGACGCCGTCACCCCGCCGTCCACCGGCAGGTTGACGCCATTGATAAAGCTCGAGTCGCTGCTGGCCAGAAACGCAATCGCTGCCGCCACCTCACTCGGCAACGCTTCGCGTTGCAGGGGAATGCGCTCATTGAATTTGTCGCGGATCGATTGTTCCCAGCCCCAGGCCATAAAGCGCGCGCGAGTGGAGCCTGCTCGACTGAGCCGCACTCCCCAGGCGACCCCTCACTCGGAACCCTTGTGCAACATGGCAATTGCTGGCGCGTCTTCGGCCTGACTATAATGCGAAACATTATCAAATACATTTCCGGAACCGGCCTGCATGCAGAGCGACACCGACCCGCTGACCGCCGGCATTGGCCATCTGTACCGCGAACACCATTCCTGGCTGCAAGGCTGGCTCAGCCGCCGTGTCGGTTGCCGGGAGAATGCTGCGGACCTGGCTCAGGATGTGTTCGTGCGCCTGCTCAAGAGCGAGCGCAGCCCCAGCCTGCTACAGCCCAGGGCTTATCTGAGCAGCATCGCCCGCGGCCTGATGATCGACCACTATCGCCGCCGCGCCCTGGAACAGGCCTACCTGGACAGCATCCTGCACCTGGAACCCTGCCTGATTCCCAGCGAGGAGGAGCGCCTGGTGCTGCTCGACGCCCTGGAGCGCCTTGATCGTCTGCTCGACCGGCTCAAGCCCCGGGTCCGCGAGGCCTTTTTACTGGCCCAGTTGGAGGGCCTGAGTTGCCCGCAGATCGCCGAGCGCCTCGGGGTGTCCCGAGCCACGGTGGAGCGCGATCTGGCCAAAGCCCTGCACGCCTGCTACCGGTTGCACTATGGCGATCTCTGAAACCACCCCACTCGATGCGACGGTGGTCGACCAGGCCATCGGCTGGCTGGTGCGCCTGCGTTTCGACCGGCCCGATCCCGCCACCGTGCAGGCCTTCGAGCAATGGCTCGGGCAGCACCCCCAGCATGCCCAGGCCTGGCAGCGCGTCGCCACGCTGGGCAGTGAATTCAATGGCCTGCCGCCGACCCTGGCCCGCCAGACCCTCGACGGCGCCAAGCGCCAGATCAGTCGCCGCGAGGGCCTCAAGCTGCTGGGCCTGGGGTTGGGCGCCAGCAGCCTGGCCTGGCTGGGCCGCGAACACCTGCCCTGGCCCGGCACAATGGCCGACTATCACACCGCGGTGGGCGAACAGCGCCGTATCGTCCTGGCCGATGGCAGCCAGCTGCAGCTCAATACCGACAGCGCCGTCGACGTCGATTTCAACCCGCAACAGCGCCAGTTGCACCTGCGCCAAGGGGAAATCCTGGTCGAGACCGGTGCCGACTCGCCGTATTCCCCTGCTCGACCGTTCTGGAGCCGGACCCGCGATGGCTATCTGCACGCCCAGCGCTCGCGCTTTCTGTTGCGCGAACTGCTCCACGGCACCCTGCTAGCGGTCCAGCGCGGCAGCGTCACGGTGTTTGCCGAGCATGGCCGGCAGACGCCAATGCGCACCCTGGGCGCCGGCGAGCAATGGCTGTTCACCGCCAACGGGCCCCTGCCCATGGCCAACGACGGGCTCGACCCCTGGTCCTGGAGCGACGGCGTTCTGAGCGCCCGACAGATGCGCCTGGGCGCTTTCATCGATGAACTCGCCCGTTATCGACCCGGCGTGTTGCGCTATTCGCCGGCGGTGGCCGACCTACGGGTTTCGGGCACCTATCAGTTGGCCGACACCGACGAAGTCCTTGCCCTGCTGGCCCAGGCGCTGCCCGTACAGGTGCGCTACCGCAGCCGTTACTGGGTCACGCTGGAGGTTGCCAGTTAATTTCAAAAATAAATGAGGGGGATTCTCATTCCTGTTCGACCTGTAAAGGAAGGCGGAAAACACGCCGCACCTGCCCCACAGACCACGAACGAGATAGCGCAATGAATCTGTCCCCTCCTCCCCGTACTCATGTGCTGAGCCACGCCATTCGCGGTGTCCTGCTCGGGCTTGCCGTCGCCGGCGGCGCCCTGCCGGCCGTTGCCCTGGCCCAGGACAGCAGCACCCTACAGCACAGCTGGAATATCGGCGCCGGTGATCTGGCCCCGGCCCTTGACCAGTTCGCCCGCCAGGCCGGGGTCAGCCTGTCCTACGATGGGACCACCGTCGCCGGCAAGCGCACCCAGGGCGTCAGTGGAGCACTCGACAGTACCCAGGCGCTGGAACGCTTGCTGCGGGGCAGCGGGATCGAGGCGCAACAGCAATCGAGCAAGGCATTCCTGCTGCTTGCGCGCATCGACACGGGCAGCGCCCTGCAACTGGGCGCGACCAGCGTCTCGGGCGAACAACTGGGCGTGGCCACCGACGGCACCGGTTCCTATACCACCGGTGCGCTGACCATTGGCAAGACCGCCCACTCACTGCGCGAGACGCCGCAGTCGGTCAGCGTGGTGACGCGCCAATTGATGGACGACAAAAACCTCACCACCCTCGACCGGGTCATGGACCAGGCCACCGGTATCACCCGCTCGAACCGCAACTTCGGCTCGAACCGCTTCAACTCCCGGGGTTTCACCCTGGAAGACGACAGCTACATGCTCGATGGCGTCCCAGGCTCGGCCTATGACCCGACCGGCTGGCTGCCGGTGGATATGGCGGTCTTCGACCGCGTGGAAATCCTGCGCGGCGCCGCTGGCCTGCTGGTCGGCGCCGGCAACCCCGGCGGCGCGGTGAACCTGGTGCGCAAGCGCCCCGGGGCGGTGCCGCATTTCTCGGTGGCGGCCCACGCCGGTTCCTGGGACACCTATCGTCTCGATCTCGATGGCAGCAGCCCGCTCAATGACAGCGGCACCCTGCGCGGCCGTGCCGTGGTCGCCTATGAAGACCGTGGCTACTTCCAGGACGTGACCCAGACCCGCACGCCGCTGCTCTACGGGATCGTCGAGGCCGACCTGAACGACGCCACCACCCTGGCCGTCGGCCTGCGCCGCCAGACCATGGACACCCGGGGCTACTCGATCTTCGGCCTGCCGCGCTACAGCAATGGCAATGCCCTGGATGTACCGCGCTCGACCTCGCTGGTGCAGGACTGGAACCGCCATGAAACCGAAGTGACCGAGGTCTTCAGCGACCTGGAACACCACTTCAACGACGACTGGACCGGCAAGCTGTCGCTGATGCGCAGCGAAGGCGGCTTCGACCAGAAGGCCGCCTATGTGCGCGGCGCCGTCGACCCCGACACGCTGACCGGCCCCCGCCTGCAGGGCGTGCAGTTTCGCAGCTATGACATCGAAAACACGGCGGCCGACGCCCACCTTTCCGGCAACTTCTCAGCCTTTGGCCTGAGCCACGAACTGATGCTGGGGGCCAACTGGTCGCAGGTGGATATCGATGCCAGAACGGCGGACATGTCGGTCGGCCTGCCGTTCGATGTGTTCAACCCCAACCACCACCAGATCCCCGAACCGGCTCGCCCGCAATGGAGCGAGTTGCGCGACCAGACCACGCGCCAGTACGGCCTCTACAGCACCCTGCGCCTGCGCCTGGCCGAACCGCTGAGCCTGGTGATCGGCGGGCGGCTGAGCTGGTACAAGGACGATATTCAAACCAATACCGCGCCGCGCTCCGTGGCCCGCCAGGACCATGAGTTCACCCCGTTCGCCGGGCTGATCTACGACCTCGATCCCCACTGGTCGGTGTATGCCAGCTATGCCGATATCTTTCGCCCGCAAAGCGACAAGTTCAACGCCGGTGGCAAGGCACTGGAACCCACCGTCGGCTCGAACTACGAGACCGGGGTCAAGGGCGAGTTCTATGACGGGCGCCTGAACCTCTCGGCCGCGCTGTTCTACGTCAAGCAGCAAGACCTGGCCATGGAAGACGGCGACAACACCGATTTCACCGTCTGCTCGCGCTACAACACCGACGGTATCTGCTACGTCAATGGCACGCCGCGCACCAGCAAGGGCGTGGAGCTGGAAGCCAGTGGCGAAGTGCTGCCGGGCTGGCAGGTCATGGCCGGCTATACCTACAACACCCGCAAGGACGATGAAGGCCAGGTCTTCGATGCCGAGTCGCCCAAGCATATCGCCCGGGTCTCGAGCAACTATGACTTCCAGGGCGACCTCAAGCGCCTGAGCATTGGTGGCGGTGTCTCGGCCCAGAGCGGTTATGCCTCGGACTACGGCGTGATCGTGGCCAACCCCGGGCGCGCGGTCTGGGATGCGCGCACGGCCTGGCAACTGGATGAACACTGGAAGGTCGCGCTGGACTTGAAGAACGTCCTGGACCGCAAGTACTACGAAGCCACGGGCGAGGTTCGCCGTGGCAGTTACTACGGTGCACCGCGCAGTTACATGCTGACCCTGCGCGGCGACTTCTGACCGAACGCCGCGGTGTCAGCCTCCGGCCTGTTTGAGCAACGGGTCGGGAGCGGGCGATACCAGGGCGGCAATACTGATTTCGCGCATGCGAAATTTCTGCACCTTGCCGGTGACCGTCATCGGGAACTCGTCGACGAAAGTAAAGTGGCGCGGCACCTTGAAATGGGCAATGCGCTGCTTGCACCAGGCCTTGAGTTCGTCAGTCTCGGCGTGATGACCGGGGTGCAGCTTGATCCAGGCGACGATTTCCTCGCCGTACTTCTCGTCGGGAATACCGATCACCTGCACATCGGCCACCGCCGCATGGGTAATCAGGAATTCCTCCAGTTCGCGCGGGTAAATGTTTTCGCCGCCGCGGATAATCATCTCCTTGCTGCGCCCGACAATGCGCACATAGCCCTGCTCATCCATCACCGCCAGATCGCCGGTGTGCATCCAGCCTTCGCTGTCGATGGCCTCCAGGGTCGCCTGGGGATTTTCCCAGTAGCCGAGCATCACGCTGTAGCCACGGGTGCACAACTCACCGATCTGCCCGCGCAACAGCGGCTTGCCATGGGCGTCGATCACCTTGCTTTCCAGATGGGGCTGGGTGCGCCCCACCGTACTGACGCGCACGTCCAGGCCGTCGGTGGCGCTGGTTTGCAGAGACACCGGGCTGGTCTCGGTCATGCCGTAGGCGATCTGCACCTCGCGCATATGCATCACCTCGATCACCCGGCGCATCACTTCGATCGGGCAGTTGGAGCCGGCCATGATCCCGGTGCGCAGGCTCGACAGGTCGTAGTCGTGCAGGCGTGGGTGGTCGAGCTGGGCGATAAACATGGTGGGCACGCCGTAGAGCACCGTGGCCCGCTCCTCGGCCACGGCCTTGAGGGTCGCCTCGGGCTCGAACGCCGGCGCCGGGTAGATCATGGTGGTGCCGTGGGTCAGGCACCCCAGGTTGCCCATGACCATGCCAAAGCAGTGGTACAGCGGCACCGGGATAACCATGCGATCGTGCTCGGTCAGGCCCTGGCTTTCGCCGACCATATAGCCGTTGTTGAGAATATTGGCGTGGCTCAGGGTCGCGCCCTTGGGGAAACCGGTGGTGCCGGAGGTGTACTGGATATTGATCGGATCGTCCCAGTGAATCCGTGCCTGGCGCTGCGCCACTTCTTCGGGGCCAATACCCTGGGCCATGCTGCCCAGGTCGTCCCAACGCAGGAACCCGGCCGGCGCCTGGGGTGCCAGGCTGATCACCCCGCGCAGCAGCGGCAGGCGCTCGCTGTGCAGATGCCCCGGCGGATGCTCGCCCAGTTGCGGGAGCAGTTCGCCGAGCATGGCGTGGTAGTTGGAGGTCTTGAAGGCATCGGCGCACACCAGCCAGGCACAGCCGGCCTGTTTGAGCACATATTCGAGCTCGCTGCTGCGATACGCCGGGTTGATATTGACCAGAATTGCGCCAACCTTGGCGCTGGCCAGTTGGGCAATGCACCACTGGGCGCAGTTCGGTGCCCAGATGCCGAGGCGTTCGCCGGGCTTGAGCCCGAGCATCAGCAGGGCCCGGGCCACGACCAGCACCTCGGCGGCCAGTTCGGCCCAGGTGTAGCGCAGGTTCTGGTGGCAGACCACCAGCGCCTCACGCTGCGGATAGGCGGCCACCGTGGCATCCAGGGCTTCGCCAATGGTCATGGCCAACAGGGACTTGTCCCGGGGGCCGCGGGTGTAGGACTCGATCATGCTGACTTCCCTTGTTGTTCTTGTTGGTCGCCATCAGCGGGCCGGTACCGGGGTGCCGGCCCGCTGGTTTTCTCAGGGGGCCTTTTTCTGGCGGGCCATATAGTCCTCGTACTCGCGGGACATCACGTACAGCTTGATCTGCTCCACGTCCGCAGGCTTGAGCGAGTCCTCGAAGGACGGCATGCCCGCAGGCTTGAGCAGCCCCTGCAACACGATCTGCTGGAAGTGCTCGCGGGTGGCATCGCTGGACTGGCGCAGGTCCGCAACCAGGCCGCCGCTGATGGTCCCCATGCCATGGCAGACGCTGCAGAACTGCCCGTACAACTGTTTACCCGGCGTGACATCGGCCGTGACGGCAGGCGGTACGCGATCACTCTTCGCGGCCGTCGGCGCTACCGCCGGCAACTGCGCCTTGCCATCCAGGGCGAAGACCAGCAGACGACTGCGGTTTTTCATGCCCGGCTGGTTCATCGATTCGCCGCCGGTCAGGGTAGCCACGCCGCCCCAGCCCGCCATGATCGCCACATACTGGCGCCCGTTCTGCTCGAAGGTCATGGGCGCGGCGACAATGCCGCTCTGCGCTTCGTAGCTCCACAGTGGTTCGCCCTTGTCCGCCGAATAGGCATGCATCTGTCCGGTCGCGGTGCCCTGGAAGACCAGGTTGCCGCCGGTGCTCAGGGTGCCGCCGTTCCAGTGGGTCGGATACGGCACCTTCCAGGCTTCCTTCTGTTTCACCGGGTCCCAGGCCAGCAAGGCACCGCTGACCACGGCCGACGGCACATCGGTGGCATCGGCAAAGCCGGCGCCGGTGTTGAATGCCTTGCGTGAGACGAAGTCCTTGCCTTCATTGCGATAGACCCCCGGCACTTCCTGGTAGGGAATATAGACCAGGCCGGTTTTCGGGCTGAACGACATCGAATGCCAGTTGTGGGCGCCAAAGGGGCTCGGCCACATCACGATCGGCTCTTTCTCGTAGCGCACGCCGGGCGCCTCCACCGGACGGCCGGTCTTGAGGTCGACACGCTCGGCCCAGGTGACCTTGCCGAATTTTTCGGCCGAAATCAGCTTGCCAGTGGTGCGATCCAGGACATAGAAGAAGCCGTTTTTTGGTGCCTGCATCAGCACCTTGCGCGGCTTGCCGTCGATTTCCAGCTCGGCCAGGGTGATCTGCTGGGTCGCGGTAAAGTCCCAGCTGTCGCCCGGGGTGACCTGGTAATGCCAGGCCAGCTTGCCGCTGTCAGGACGGATCGCCAGGATCGACGACAGGTACAGGTTGTCGCCACCGCCCGGGCTGCGGATCTCGCGGTTCCACGGCGAGCCGTTGCCGGTGCCGACATACAGCAGGTCCAGGTCCGGGTCGTAGGCCATGCTGTCCCACACCGTGCCACCGCCACCGAGTTTCCAGTACTGGTCGCCCTTCCAGGTCTTGGCCGCTTCGCGCAGTTCCGGGTGCTCGTAGGGCAGCGCGGGATCGCCCGGCACGGTGTAGAAGCGCCACACCATCTTGCCGCTCACGGCGTCATAGGCCGAGACAAAACCGCGCACGCCATATTCGGCGCCGCCGTTGCCGATAATCACCTTGCCCTTCACCACGCGCGGTGCGCCGGTGATGCTGTAGGGCTTGCTCGGATCGGTGGTCTGCTGGCTCCAGAGTTCCTTGCCGGTCTTGGCATCCAGGGCGATCAGCCGGCCGTCCAGGGTGCCGACATAGACATTGCCGCCCCACAGCGCCACGCCCCGGTTGACCGCGTCGCAGCAGGAGGTGCGCGCCTTGACCCGCTCGACCTGCGGGTCGTAGCTCCACAGTTCCTTGCCGCTGACCGCGTCCACGGCGATCACCCGGCTCCAGGACATCGAGGTGTAGATCACCCCGTCGTGGAACAGCGGGGTCGATTCAAGGCCCCGGGTATTGTCCAGGTCCTTGTACCAGGCCAGGCCAAGGCCCTTGACGTTGCCGGCGTTGATTTGCTCCAGCGGGCTGTAGCGCTGTTCGGAATAGGTGCGGCCATGGCTGAGCCATTGCCCGCCCTCGTGTTCGGTGGCGCGGATCGCCGCTTCGTCCACCGCCGCGGCCAGCAACGGCATGGGCACGGCGAGGCACATCAGCAGCACGCAGCTGCGCAGGGAACTGGGGAAAGACAGAGTATTGAACATTGCAAGGCTTCCTCGGTGAACGCTGGGGGCGCGGATCAGAAAATCTGCATCAGGCGGAGGTTGATGCGATCACCCTCCCTGAAACCGTTTTCCACCGATTGGTCGCGGCCATAGTTGACCAGCAGTTGGGTCTTGGGCGCGACAAACCAGCCGGCGCCGACCGTGAACTTCTGGGTCTTGGGTTCATCGCGCTGATCCAGGCCATCGAGACGGGTCTCACCGCCCCAGAGCCGCGAGTAGCCGACGCGCACATCGAAGGTCGGGGTGACCTGATAGCGCAGGAACGCCTGGCCCTGGTACAGGGCCGACTGGCGCAGGGTCAGGCCGGCTGCCGTGGCGTCGTCGTTCTTGCCGAACCAGGTGACGTCCCCCACCAGATCGAGCCACCACTTGTCGCCCAGGCCCTGGATATAGCCGGCCTGAAGCGCGAATTTCCAGCGGTTCTCGCCAATGTTCAGCGCATCGTCGCGGTCGTAGCGACCGGTGGGCACATAGAGGAACGGCGTAATGCCGAAGTAGGTTTTCTCGGCGGGTTGCTCCACCAGCCAGATGGTCGACGCCAGGATCAGGTCGCCGATGCCGCCATCACTTTTGCCCAGCCCCTTGGTGTCGCGCTTGCCTTCCAGTTGGCCGAACGGCAGGAGAAATTGCGGGTCGATGGTGAAGCCGCCAAGCTTCATGAAGTGCACGCCCCGCAGGATGCCGATATCCGAATCGAGCCCGGCGCGCAGGGGTTGCTTGTGGCCGTCGGCATAGAGCGAGCGGCGTTCGGCGTGCTGGTAATAGACCATGCCCAGGGTGGTGCCTTCGGGCAGCGCGGTGTAGTCGCCGGCATCGACGTCGACGGCCTGAGCCTGGCCCGCGAGGCCGGCAGCCAGGGCCAGGGTGCAGGCCTGCAACAGTGTGGCGAGGGGGCGGCGCCGCACAGGGAGCGCGGGCACGGTTGACAGTGTGGTCTTGCTCATCGTGTCACCTGTTTATTGTTTTTGTGGATGAGCCACCCAGTGGGCAGCACTCAGGCAATAGCAGGCTTCATGCCAATAAAATTAATCCTTTTATATCAGCTACTTAATCAATATCCCCAGTAACCGGCCGGATGGGCAGTGGCCGGCGCAATGGCGGCGAAGGCCCGATTTACCGAGGCTTTGGCGCCGTCTCGGGGCTGTCTCAGCTGTCTCATCGCGATTCTCATCATGCGAGACAAACGGCCTCGGTAAAAGCCTTCAAACCCCTGAAAAACAAGTACTTTGGTACTGGTTTGAAGCTGGCATAGGGGTTGCTGAGGCAAAGCGTCACTTTCAATAAGAAGAGAGCCACTCCATGTCCCATGCCTTCCCGATTCACCCGGATACCCAAGCGTTCCTCGACCGTCAGCACCGCATGCTGATCGGCGCCGACTGGTGCGCCGCCAGCGATGGCGCGACCCTGCAACTGGTCAACCCGGCCAATGGCCAGGCCCTGGCCCAGGTGCCTGCCGCCACCGCCCAGGACGTCGACCGTGCCGTGCGCGCGGCACGCCAGGCCTTCGACGATTCGCCGTGGAGCCGGATGCGCCCGCGCGAGCGGCAGAACCTGCTGTGGAAACTCGCCGACCTGATCGAGCGGGACGCCCAGGTGCTGGCCGAGCTGGAATGCCTGAACAACGGCAAGAGCGCCCAGGTCGCCCGGGCCATGGATGTGCAGATGGCCATCGATTCCCTGCGCTATATGGCCGGCTGGGCCACCAAGATCGAAGGCAGCACCCTGGAGCCTTCCGTGCCGTTGTTCGATGGCCAGTTCCATGCCTTTGTGCGCCGTGAAGCGGTGGGCGTGGTCGGCGCCATCGTCGCCTGGAACTTCCCGCTGCTGCTGGCCTGCTGGAAGCTCGGCCCGGCCCTGGCCACCGGCTGCAGCGTGGTTCTCAAGCCGGCCGATGAAACGCCGCTCAGTGCCCTCAAGCTGGCCGAACTGGTGCTCGAAGCCGGCTACCCGGCGGGCGTGCTCAACGTGGTGACCGGGGTCGGCGCAGTGGCCGGTGCGGCGCTGTCGGCCCATCCGCAGCTGGACAAAGTGACCTTTACCGGCTCCACCGAAGTCGGCAAGTTAATCGGCAAGGCCGCCATGGACTCCATGACCCGGGTGACCCTGGAACTGGGCGGCAAGTCGCCGACCATCGTGCTCGCCGACGCCGATCTGGACACGGCCGCGGCCGGCGCCGCCAGTGCGATTTTCTTCAACCAGGGCCAGGTCTGCTGTGCCGGGTCGCGCCTGTATGTGCAGCGCAAGCACTTCGACCGGGTCGTTGCCGATATTGCCGGGATCGCCAACCGCATGAAGCTGGGCAATGGCCTGGACCCCAGTGTCGATATGGGGCCGCTGATCTCGGCCAAGCAGCAAGCGCGGGTTTCGCGCTATATCGACATGGGCCGGGAGATGGGCGCGCACCTGGCGTGTGGCGGTGAACACTACGGGCCGGGTTACTTTGTCCAGCCGACGGTGATCGCCGATGTCGACCAGCAATGCTCGCTGGTCCAGGAGGAAATCTTCGGCCCGGTGCTGGTGGCGATTCCCTTCGACGATGTGGAGGACGCGATTCGCCTGGCCAATGACAGCACCTACGGGCTGGGCGCCAGTATCTGGTCCAACGACCTGGGCCAGGTGCATCGGATGATCCCGCGCATCAAGTCCGGTTCGGTCTGGGTCAACTGCCACAGCGCCCTTGATCCGGCGCTGCCGTTTGGTGGCTACAAGCTGTCCGGCGTCGGCCGGGAGATGGGCGCCGCCGCCATCGAGCACTACACCGAGCTCAAGTCGGTGCTGATCAAGCTCTGAGGTACGCCGACGCGCCCCAGCCAATCCGGGGCGCGCCGTTGTTATTGCTTGAGCTTGCGGTACAGGGTCGCCCGGCTGATCCCCAGCGCGCGGGCGGCCGCCATCACATCGCCCTGATGCCGATCCAGCGCCTGCTGGATCGTCGCCGCGCCCTGCCCGGATCCGTCCTGGCGCGTACCCAGCGCGGGCTCGCGCAAATCATCGAGGGTGCAATCGGGCAGATGTTCGAGGGTCAACAGCGTTTCACCTTCGTCACGCATGGCCATGGCGGTGCGCAGCAACATTTCCAGCTGGCGGATATTGCCCGGCCAGTGGTATTGGCTCAGCAGCTCGTTCAAGGCCTCATCGAGGCGAATGCCCTCGCCGCCCATACCTGACAACAGTTGGCGACACAGGGCTGGCAGATCGTCACGCTCGCGCAGCGGCGGCAATTGCACGCACAGGCCATTGACCCGGTAATAGAGGTCTTCGCGAAAGCGCTGGGCCTGGACTTCCTGCTTCAGGTCGCGGTGGGTCGCGCAGATCAGCGCGATATCCAGCGCCTGCTCTTCGCCACCGCCCAGGGGCGCGACCTTGCGTTCCTGCAACACGCGCAACAGGCGGGCCTGCAACGCCAGGGGCATATCGCCGATTTCATCGAGAAACAGCGTGCCGCCATGGGCCTGGACCAGACGCCCGACCATGCCGCCACGGCGCGAGCCGGTAAAGGCACCTTCGCGATAGCCAAACAGTTCGGATTCGATCAGCCCCTCGGGAATGGCCGCACAGTTGACCGCGACAAAGGCCTTGTCCGCACGGCTGCTGGTGTCGTGCAGGGCCTGGGCCACACGCTCCTTACCCGTACCGGTCTCGCCCTGGAGCATGATGGGCAAGGCATTGCGCAAACCGCGCCGCGCCATACCCAGGCTGCGGGCAAAACGCAGGTTGCCGCCGGCCAGGGCCAGCAGGCGGTCTTCATCGGTTGTGCGCTCGCGGGCGACCGGCGGGCGCTGCGCAATTTCGTGCACCAGCAAGCGCAACGGCGCTTGCAATGCGCGATAGAACAGTTCGCCACGGGGGCTTTGCAGGCTGGCGGTGGCGCCCTGGGACAAGCGTGCGAGTTGATTCGCCTCGTCGCCCAGCAAGGCCTGGATCGTCTTGCCCAGCAGCGCTTCGCGGGGCTGGCGCAACAAGGCGCAGGCATGCTCGTTGGCGGCCAGCAGCTCGCCGTCAGCGCCAATCGCCAGCAGGCCCTGCCAGGAGGATTCGAGGTATTCACGACGGGGGTGGAAGGCCAGGATCAACTGGCGCGGATAGCAGGCGCTGAACAGCCGGCTTTCGATCTGGCTGGCACTCAGGGCCAGCAGCGACAGGCTGTCATGGGGCTGGCGATTGTGGCCCTGGCGGGTCAGGTCGAGCACGCCCTGCACCCGACCGGCCGGATCGCGGATAGGCACCGAGGTACAGCAGAACGGGCTGAGACGGTCGAGAAAATGCTCGTTGTAGTCGATCACCATCGGCCGCACTTCCACCAGCGCCGTGCCCAGGGCATTGGTGCCGCGCGAGGCCTCGCTCCAGCAGACGCCGGGGGCGATATCGCGCAATTCGCGCTGCGCCAGGGCCTTGTGCCCTTCCACGGCGACGATGGTCGCCTGGGCATTGGCCAGGATCACCAGGCTGTCGCCGTGGGTCTTGCCGAACTGCGCCGCCAGTTGCTCCATGATCGGCGTGGCCGCGTCGATAAAGGGCCGGTTGCTTTCATAAATCCGCGAATGGCTGGTGCGCGGCGTATCGCAGCCATCGTCCAGGCGGCGGCCATGGCCGAGGCTACGGCGCCAGGACGCGTCGATTTCATCGCGCAACAGCCCATCGGGAATCACGCCTTCCTGGCGGACGATACTGCGTACATCGAGGAATTCACGCAAAACAGCTTCGTTTCTTATTTTTGTCTGCATGCCAACTCCAGCACTCACCTACGGGCGTCAGGCAGCGGCCCGTCAGGAACACACCCGCCACATAAACATGCAGCCGGCGCCAGGGCAATGACCGACGAGTCACAATCGAACGCTTTCGTCATCGACCCTTACGCTTACGTCAAGGTAAGACAGATCGCCAGCCGATACAAGCCACCTGCTGCGCCGACAGCCCGAGGCCCCGACCCGCCCTGAAACGCCCGTAAAAACGACCGCCAACCCTGCCGCACATATAACCTAATGGAATTTATTTTCCATATTTTATTCTTTCTACTGCTATGAAATTCCAGTCATAGTTTCCCCACTGCCCTCGGCAGGGCGTACCCCTATACCCAGGTCGCCGGTTGCACACTCACTGCCTGCCACCCTTCGCTCCCTGCGGCGCAGCAGCTTCTTGCGTGATTCGCCATGGCTACTTCCCACGTTGCCGACCGCGAGCTGGTCGGCCAGCTGTTCAAACTCAACTATGACTGGCTGCGGGCGCGCGTACGCGCACGCCTGGGCTGCCCCCACGATGCCGACGACATTGCCGCGGAAACCTTTGCCCGCGTGCTGGCCCTGCCGGATCCCAGCGCCGTGCGCGAGCCCCGGGCGCTGCTGACCACCATCGCCCAGCACCTGATCTATGAAGGCTGGCGCCGACGTGATCTGGAAAAGGCCTACCTGCGCGCCCTGCATGATGTACCGGAGCAACAGCAGCCGGCCCCCGAGGAACACCTGATGCTGATCGAAAGCCTGCTGGCCATCGACAAGCTGCTCGACGGCCTGTCGAGCCAGGGCAAGGCGGTGTTTGTGCTTAGCCAGCTCGAAGGGCTGACCTATACCGGCATCGGCGAGCGCCTGGGGCTGTCCCTGGGCAGCGTGCATCGGCATATGAGCGATGCCCTGCGCTGCTGCTACCGGGTCTTTGGCGCATGAAGCGCAACGCCAGCACGGTGCTGGACGATGCAGTCGCCGAAGCGGCCATTTTGTGGATGGTGCGGTTGCAGTCCGGGGAAGTCAGTGCTGCCGAGCAGCAGGCCTTCGACGCCTGGCAGGCCGCCGATCCGCGCCACGCCAGCGCATTCGAGCGGCTGGCCGGGGGCCTGGCGATCGCGCGCCGGTCACCCTGGCAGGGACGCCCCAGCGGACCGATGCTGCAAGCGCTCGAAGCCCCTTCGAGCCGCCGTAGCTTTATGCGCAACAGCCTGGCCCTCGGCGGGCTGGCGCTGTCGGTTGGCCTGCTGGCACGTGCCGGGCTGTTGCCCTGGTCCCTGCCCGGTGATCTGCAGACCGGCACCGCCCAGCGCCGCGACTGGCAACTGGCCGATGGCAGCCGCCTGCAACTCAATGCCCGCAGCCGGGTGGCCACCGCGTTCTCGACGCAACGCCGCGACCTGCGGTTGTATCAGGGCGAGCTGGTGCTGGAGCTGGCCGCCGACCCGACGCGCACGTTCCACCTCAGCTCACAGCAGGGCCTGGTCAGCGCCAGCAGCGGACGTCTGTTGCTGCGCCAGCAAGGCGACTCGACCCGCCTGATCACCCTCAGCGGCGCCGCTCGACTGACCCCGGCCAATGGCGTGCAGCAGATTATCGAACCGCGGCGCAGCGTGCTCTTCGACCAGACCTCGATCCTCCAACAGGCGCCCATGAGCCGCCGCGATACGGCCTGGCTCGACGGCTGGATCGAGGCACGCAACGAGCCTCTGGCGCAGATCATCGAAACCGTGCGCGCCTACCGGCGCGGCATTGTGCGCCTGGATGCCAGCCTGGCGAACCTGGCCGTCAGCGGCCTGTACCCGCTGGACAACAGTGACCAGACCCTGGAAATGCTCCAGCAGCAACTGCCGATCCGGGTCACGCGCTACAGCCCCTACTGGATCGAAATCGAGCGCGCCTGAGCGGTTCTATCCATAGGCCCAAACGGTCTAGGGCGGCGTGGAAAATTCAGCCCGCTCATTGCTCATGGTGAATAACTCCACCCTGAAACAGTGAATTTTCCATGCCGACCCCAGCCCGCCACTTCGCCCTTGTTCCCCTTGCCTACGCGCTGCTGGCCGCCACTGCCGCGTTGCCGGAGCGCGCCCATGCCGGCGACACCCCGGTCGTGCATTCGCTCGAATCGTTCTCGATTGCCGCCGGCCCGCTGGCCGATACCCTGCTGGCCATCTCGCGTCAGACCCATACGCCGATTTCCTTCGACCAGGCGGCCCTCGACGGTTTGACCAGTGCGCCCATCGAAGGGCAGCTGAGCCGCGACCAGGCCATCGACCACGCCTTGCAGCGCAGCGGCCTGCGCGCCCACTACACCGCCAGTGGCGCCATCGTGATCAGCCAGGACAGCAGCGGCGCCAGCGCCCGTCCCAAGCCCGCAGCCCAGCACAACCGTAGCGCAACGCCTGCGGGCGGCGCCGATCCGGTACTGGCCACCGTCGTCACCCTGGGCACGCGTCGCCAGGATGTCACGGCCCTGCAAAGCCTCGCGCCGGTGGAGCTGATTACCCCCGAGCAGATCACCCGCACCGGCGCCGTGACCCTGAACCAGGCCCTGAGCCAACTGGTGCCCTCCTTCAACTTCCCCCAGGGCCAGAACGCCTCCAAGGGCACCAGCGCCGTGCGCGCCGCCTCGCTGCGCGGGCTGAGCCCGGCCTATACGCTGATCCTGGTCAACGGCAAGCGGCGCAACCCGACCGGACGCCTGTCCGGTGTCGATCCATGGGGCGCCGACCAATTGGTGGAGCTGAACAATATCCCCATCAGCGCCATCGAGCGGGTCGAAGTCCTGCGTGATGGCGCCTCGGCGCAATACGGCTCCGATGCCATCGCCGGGGTGCTGAATATCGTGCTCAAGGAGCGCGACAGCGGCGGCGGTTTCCAGACCCGCTACGGGCAATACAAGGAAGGCGACGGCGAAACCCGCAACGCCAGCGGCTGGTGGGGCACCAGCCTGCCCGGCGATGGTTTCCTGACCCTGAGCGCCGATGGCCTGAGCAACAACCCGGTGGACCGCAGCGGCACCGACCATCAATACGTCAACGCCGGCCCCGCCGGTGACCTGCGCACCGGGCGCTGGGGCCAGGGCGGCCGTCAACAGGGTTCGGTGCTGGCCAACGGCGAGCTGGGCTTCAACGACGAGACCCGCGGCTACGCCACGCTCAACTACGGCTACACGGAAAACTTCAACGACATCAACCCCAACTTCAGCCGCTCCAAGGACAATATCCTCGCCGTCTACCCCAACGGTTTCCAGCCGCGCACCCGGGAGAAGCGCTTCGACCTGTCCTCCGTGGTGGGGGTCAAGTACAGCGAGGCGCAACTGGGCAACTTCGACCTGTCGCTGTCCTACGGCAAAAACGAGGTCAAGGGTTACCTGGAGAACAGCCTGAGCCCCAGCTACGGCCTGGCCAGCGCCACCCACTTCGCCCTGGGCGCAACCGAAAGCAAGACCACCAATCTGACGCTGGACTGGGACCGCGAGCTGAATTTCAACTGGGCACCCTCGCCCTGGACCCTGTCCGCCGGCACCGCGTATCGCCATGAATACTTCGCCATCGACGAGATCGGCGACGAGCAATCCTGGAATTACGGCGGCGGCCTGATTCCCGCCGGCCAGCTCAATGCCGGGCAACCGGCACGCTTCGGCGCGGTGGACCTGGCGGGGATCAACCCCGATGACCTGGGCAGCCAGTCGCGCAATGTCTACAGCCTCTATGGCGGGTTGGAGGGGCATCTCACCGATAACCTGGAGCTGGGCACCGCGCTGCGCGCCGAGCATTACTCGGACTTCGGCGCCACGGTCAATGGCAAGCTCTCGGCGCGCTACACCTTTACCCCGGCGTTTGCCGTGCGCTCGACCTTCAGCACCGGCTACCGCGCCCCGAGCCTGGGCCAGTTGGCGACGCAGACCACCACCTACACCGGCAGCTGGAGCTTCGACGGCGGCCAGGCGGCGCCCGGGCGTACCCGCCTGTTCCGTCCCGGGGACTCAGCGGTCGCCGCCTTTGGCGCCAAGGACCTGGACCCGGTCAAGGCCCGCAACTACTCCCTGGGTTTTGTCTGGACCCCTACCGAGCGCACCTCGCTGACCGTGGACGCCTACCGGATCAATATCGAGGGCAATATCCTCGCCACCTCGGTGCTGCAGGACCCGGCCGACAACAGCTCCACCGCTGTGCGCGACCTGCTGGCCCAGGCCGGCCTGAGCAATTTCTCCGGTGCCTCGTTCTATACCAATGGCTACGACACCCGGACCAAGGGTATCGACGCCCTGCTCAAGCACCGCCTCGACCTGCAGCGCTTCGGCAAGCTGGAACTGGGTGCCGGGGCCAGCGTGACCGACACCAAAGTCAGCAACGTCAAGCAGGGCACCGTCCTGACCCGCACCGGCACCACCCTGTTCAACCGCGATGTGCTGCGCAACCCGGAAAACGGCACGCCGGAAAACAAGCTGATCCTCTCGAGTGACTACACCTATGGCGACGTGGGCGTAAACGTGCAGGCCACACGCTTTGGCGAGTACACCTACAACCACCCGACCCTCGCCAGCCGCGACCAGACCTTTAGCGCCCAATGGGTGGTGGACCTGGACGTGCGCTACCAGTTGACCCGTGAACTGGGGGTGAACGCCGGGGCCAATAACCTGTTCGACACCTACCCGGAGAAATTCAAGTCCTTCAACCAGGTCAACGGCATCAACCGCTACGGCTTTATCGCCCCGGCGGGCGCCTCCGGGGCCTTCTATTACGTCGGCCTGAACTATCAGTTCTGAGACGTACCAGTTCTAAGACGGAGCGCAGCCCATGACCACCAATACCCTCCAAACCGTGACGCCCTCACCCGGTCCCCTGCACTGGCTCGCCATCCAGCTGGCGCGCCTGAGCCGCCAGCGCGTCAGCGCCCGGGCGCTGCTCAAGGGCGTCTGGCTGACGCCCTTCCTCGGCCTGATCGGCGTGCTGTTTGTCTGGCCACTGGTGATGCTGGTGGTCGGTGCCTTTCGCAGCCGTGCGCCCTTTTTGCCGGGCGAATGGACACTCAGCGCCTGGAGCGTGGCGTTTCATAATCCGGGCATGCTGGCGGCGGTCTGGGCCTCGATCAAGATTGCGCTGGTCAGTACCTTCGCGGCCCTGGTGATTGCCGCGGCGCTGGCCTTTATCAGCGAGCGGACCAGCCTGTGGCTGCGCCGCGCGATCATGCCGAGCATGTTGCTGGTGTTCGTCACGCCGGGGATCTTCTACGCCATTGCCTTTACCCAACTGGCCAACCCCTGGACCGGGCTGGTGAACGATGCCCTGCGCTATGCCTTCGACCTGCCGACGCCCTGGCTGAACGTGCAGGGCTGGTGGGGCATCTACACCGTGCTGATCCTGAAAAAGGTCGCGCTGAGCTACCTGTTTATCGTCGGCGCATTCCGGGCCCTGGACAGCGCCCAGGACGAAGCCTCGTACCTGTGCGGGGCCGGGCCGCTGCGCACCTTCGTGCGGATCAACCTGCCGAGCCTGGCCCCGGCCCTGACCAGCGTCGCGCTGCTGGGGATCATCGCCGGGTTGCAGGTCTTCGAGCCGATCCTGATTCTCGGCGGGCCGGACAATATCGTGGTGATCGCCACCCTGCTGCTCAACCTGCTCGGCGGGGGCGCGGGGCCGGCCGATTACGCCCAGGCCAGTATTCTTTCCAGCGTATTCGTGGCCTTTGTCGCCGTGCTCTATGTGCTGCAACTGCGGGTGCTGGGGCGCAAGGGCTATGTCTCGGTCAGCGGCAAGTTTTCCCGCACGCGGCTCTTGCCGCTGCGCGGTGTACGCACCCTGGTCAGTGGGCTGGTCATCCTGTTTCTGCTGCTCTCGTTCGCCCTGCCCCTGGGCGCCCTGCTGTTTTCATCATTGCAGCCCTACCCCGGGATCTACAGCGGCTTCTCCCTGGCGCGCTACAGCGATGTACTCAGTCAGCCACGGGTGGTCGAGGCGATCCGCGTGACCCTGGTACTGGGGGTGATCGTCGGTGCGGTGGTGATGACCCTGGCCTTTAGCGTCACCCGTCTGTCCCAGCAGATGGGCCGCCGCAGCCGCGCCGCCGTGCGCTTTGCCACCCTGATTCCGCTCGCGATGCCGGGTGTGGTCACCACGGTGGCGATTTCCTGGGCCTGGCTCAGCCTGCCGGCATTTGCCTCGCTCTACGGCTCGATCTGGCTGGTGGCCCTGGCCTTGATCGTCACCGCCATGCCGTTTGCCAGCCAGATCGCCCTGTCGGCCATCTCGCAAATCGCCCCGTCGCTGTCCGAGGCCGCCCGCATGAGCGGGGCCGGGCCGACCCAGACGTTTTTCGAGATTGTCCTGGCGCTGGCCGCGCCCAGTTTTATCGCCGGCTGGTTTATGAGCGCGCTGATGGTCTCCGGCAATCTGGAAGTGCCCCTGCTGCTCAAGTCGCCGGGGGTCAACACCCTCGCCGTGATCACCTACAACCTGCAAAGCGCCGGCGACTACAGCCTGGCCGCCGCCTTGCTGATGGTGCTGATGGCCTTTTCCATCGCCCTGTGGCTCGCCAGCCTGCTGACGCTCTGGCTGTTTCGCCGCGCCCGCCATCTCAACCACCACCGTCACGAACAACGTGCCCTGGCCCTGGCCAGCAGCACCAACCCAAGGTTCTGAGCATGAGCAGTGTCACTCTCAACGGGATTCGCAAGGCCTTCGATGGTCGCGTCAACGCCATCGAGCAACTCGATCTGCATATTCAGGACGGCGAATTTTTCGTCCTGCTCGGTCCCAGTGGCTGCGGCAAGACCACCACCCTGCGCTGCATTGCCGGGCTGGAAGAGCCCGACAGCGGCACCCTGCTGCTGGGCCAGCGGGCCGTCGCCGACAGCCGCCAGGGCCTGTTTGTCGCCCCGGAAAAACGCAATATCGGCATGGTGTTCCAGAACTACGCCCTGTGGCCCCACCTGACGGTGCGCCAGAATGTCAGCTATCCGCTCAAGGTCCGTAGCCGCCTGGGTACCGAGCAGCGCCAGCAGGTGCTGCAGGCCCTGGAACTGGTGGGGTTGCACCAGCACGGTGAGCGCTATCCAGCCGAGCTTTCCGGCGGCCAGCAGCAGCGGGTCGCCCTGGCCCGGGCGCTGGTAGCGCGACCGGGGCTGATGCTGTTCGACGAGCCCCTGTCGAACATGGACGCCCAACTGCGCATTCGCCTGCGCCAGGACCTGCGACGGATCCACGACGAACTGGGCTACACCGCCGTCTATGTGACCCATGACCATGCCGAAGCCCTGGCCCTGGCCGACCGCATCGGGGTGATGAATGCCGGGCGACTGGAGCAGATCGGCACGCCAAGCGAGATATTCCTGACGCCGCGGACTCGTTATGTCGCCGACTTTGTCGGCTTTGAAAATATCCTGCCGGGGCGCATCGATGCCGCCCGTGGCGAGCGGGCGCAGGTCGCCCTCGATGGCAGCGATCTGGCCTTTACCACGGCCAACCCCGCCGGCCTGGCCACGGGTACACCGGTGTGGCTGGCCCTGCGTGCAGCCCAGATCAGCGCCCTGCCCATCGACCATGCCCTACCGGCGCAGGCCCAGGTGCTGGCCGGCACCGTCCGCCATATCACCTACGCCGGCGACCGCTACCTGGGCGAAGTGGATGTACAGGGGCAAGCCCTGGCCGTGACCTTCGCCCTGGATACCTGGGGCGTGGCGGCCCATGAGCGCGGCGCGGTGCCGGGGCGCTCCGTGCACCTGCTGATCCAGCCCGATGCCGCGCTGCTGCTGGCCGTGGATGCACCCGCGGTTGCCGTTACGGGAGCGGCGGCATGAGACGCCTGTCCTATGGCCTGCGCCTGAGCCTGCTGGCCGTTGCGCTGTTGGGGGTGCTGGCGGTCGGCACCCGGCAGACCCCCTATATGCAGCTTAACCAGCAACTCATATCCAGACTTGGGGCTCATGAGAGCAATACCGAACAATTCGTCTGCTGGAATGCTCCCGCACTCCCCATGAAACCGGCCCTTTCGCTCAATCATGGAAAATATCCCTTCGAGGTATCCGGTCTCAACGGCCTCAGCAGAAAGGCTGGGGTTTTTCAGGTCGAAAATCTCTCCGGTTGGCCACTCCAGCCCATCAAGTGGGGGGAGGTTTTCCAGCGCCCAGTAACCAGTACGCATGACTGCACGCGCTATCTCGTAATGTTCCTGGTCAGTCTGATACCAGCTATCGACGGAAAGGAGCTGGTGGCGCGCCTGGTCAAGGCATTCGAGCTGCTTGGCGCGTGTAGCGTGCTCATCATCAGGAAGGCTGTCAAAGCCATCAACCCATACAGGGATGATACGCAGCGCCTCCCAGCGCAGCAGGCATCGCATCAGGGACGAGCGGGTACCACTCATGACTACCTCGCCTGGTTCCAGCATCTGGTTGTGGCTGTTGTGCAGGCCGACGATGCAGTTTGCATGGAGCCAGCGGTTTCTCTGGATGAAGTCGTGGATCGCTTCAGGCTCGTGCTCAAGCGGATCTGCGCCGGCGGGAATGCTGAATGCCTTGGGCGAGAGAGTGACCATTTGTCGGTCAGCGGAGTACGCCCTCATTTTGCCGAGGGCGCAGAGACTGCGGATTTTCATGAGGGCGAATCCTCCTGGTGTATTCGATCAGGAGGCTATCGCGGGATGAGGAGTAGAAATTTCGTTTTCAGGACACCGGAGCGTCGGAATTACTGTTGATGGGGCTCAGGCGGATCAGAGCCAGCGCAGTGGGGCCGGAACCTCAACCGAATCGTCAGCTGCCTCAATAGCGGATGCCAGTGAAGGGCTGCCAATCTTTTCGGCACACTGAGCGATGGTCAGTGGTCGAACGGGAGCTTGGTTTGGCGGGACTTCAGACGGGCCGCGCAAGCACTGCCGATAGCGATCCACTGCATCTGCCTCACCTGGATTCGATTTAGACCAGGCCAGGATTGCAGACTCACGTGCTTGATCTACAGCCTTGAGTGTTGTGAAAAACTGGGTACCGACAAGCGCTATAAATCCGAACAACCCCACCGCTACGGTTCGAGTGATGTACTTAAATTTCATGCGAGACTTTCCTTGATTTGCTGTTGCGTGGTCGGTGACATGGCGTGTTGAAAACATTTCGCACCGCCCTTAGGAGGCAGGCCCTCGTTGTAATCGGCGAGGGCGTCTGCTGCTATCTGGGCAAGCTCGAAGTCGCGATCCATGATGCCTGTGGAGCCAGTTGCGATTTTCCCCAGGGCCTCGAGCAGCCCGGCAATCGCAGGGTTGGTGCGCAGCTTCTCCAGCTCCTCCAACGCCATAGTCACATTCATGAATCCCAACGCCTTGGATTTGCCCCATACCTCGTCGTACAGCTCGGCTTTGTAGCTCAGGCCAGAAATTACGCGCTCGGCGTCGGATTTGAACACCAGGGCATCATCGTTGACCGCATTCTCGAAGTTGATCCGATCGCTGCGGGTTTCGATGTAGGTCGTTTCTTCGTCGTAGCTCATCACTTCGATGGTGGCTACGACTTCAAGCTCCGGTTGGGTTTCGGTGGTTTGCTTACTCATTACGCTTCCCTTGATCAGTTGATGTGGCCAGCATCCCATGGGTTGAAAAACTCCCAACCACGGACGGCTGGTGGATGAGCCAGAACGCCACGTCCGGCTCAACTGAGCACGGTGATCAGCTCCGGAATTTCACCGGCTGTGTTCTGAGCTCGCGTACCACCACTGTTCCGGCGAGCTTGTCGTGCCAGCCCTGCTTACGGCGATCGAATGCCGCCCAGAAGAAGCCAAGCCCCAGCGGTAGAGTCGACACTACATAGCCGAGGTACCGGCCGATGCACTGTCGAACGCTTGCGGTGTTGCCGCTTTCAGCGTCGAGCACCCGCAATTTCAGCGCCATTTTCCCCGGCGTAGCCTGGAGACGACGCCAGAGAAATACCGTCAGGATCGCTGGCAGGAAAAAGTTGATTGCTAAGTCCGCTGGACCTTGGATCAGCATGTCGCTGCTGAAATAGCCCGTGCCATAGATCATCAACAGGAGCGGCAGGGAAACCAAAGTGAAAAGGATGCCGTCAACAATGCACGCCCCTGTTCTCGCCCAGAAACCTGCGTATTCAAGTTGTTCGTTCTGCATGAAAAATATTCCCTGTGATTGGTTGGCTAAGCCACTTTGGCTTGGCCTGATGCTATCGGGCCGGGAACCAGGCCGGGCGCGTTTTCACGCTGGATTTGTGCCTGAAATGGCGGTCGTCCAACAGCCTGTTGGACAAATTCGGCTCGGCCATCGGAGTTGGGTTTTCTGGGGCGGCATTCACCCTGAAGGCTATCCAGTCCAATCGAGTCATTTGCATGAGCCAGAAAAACTCCAAAGAGCCACTGACCTTCACCGCTCGCTTGGTGGAGTCCCACCACGGTTTTCAAGATTTCGATATCGACGGGCATCCGGTGGTGCGGCGTGCCTGTGTTCCGAACTCGATCAAGAAGGGCGAGCACTTCAACGTCTACCACGGGGAAAGCTCGAAGTCGGCCGCTGTATGGACGGGGACGCTCGGCGACTCCCTCCGCAAATTTGCGCTTATCTGAGGGGTTCCTATGTGTTTCCCTCGCAAACCCAGTCTGGGCCGGTACAGCGCGACCAGGGCTGAGTGGTGTCAGTCCTACCGGCAGGCCCGGATTGCCGCTGGCTGCGGCTTAGCGCCCGACCCCAAGTCCTCTGGCATTGCCTGGAAGGCCCAGCTCATCGTCGCTTTTGAACGCCGAGGCCACGATCCTCTGGCGTATCCCGTCCAGTGTCGGCTCAATGCTCATCGGATCATCAATGAAATTCGAGCCGAAGAAATCTCCCTGGAACATGTGAAGGACTGACCTATGACCCTGTATTTCGAGTGGATCGGAAGCCTCTGTGGCGTCCTCGGCGCGCTGATGATCTCCACCAATACACGTATTTCTCCGTGGGGATGGTGGCTATTCCTCGTGTCCAGCTTGAGCCTCTGCTGCTACGCCGTTCTGGCGCAGGCCTGGGGATTGTTGCTGCTGAATGGGTGTTTCGTTGCTACCAACGTCACCGGGTTGATCCGCTGGTGGTACCCCGCTGTGTCGGCCATGCGCTCAACTAGCCTTGCCCGCGTCGAGGGGTAAGCCGCTCGCTCGCCCTTCGGGAGGGTGCGTGCTTTAAGGCTTGGGTTTTGCGGGATGGTCGACATGCTGGGGGCATTCGTCAATGGGAGCCACCACATGCAAGTTTTCAACTCGATCCACAAGGCAGAACTGATCTCTATCGTCGAAGAGGCGTCAGCAAAAGCAGCGAAGAATGCGAGTGTCGCTCAGGAACTGGTTTTCCCGCACATATATTTCGTCCTCAGCAAGCGCCTTTGCATAGTAGAGGCTGCTGCGCAGTCTTCGGAATCCAAGGATTCTGTTCTGTTGGCGGCTCTCACAAAGGCCCAAACAGCGCTTCAGGATTGCGTGTCGGTTATGAGCAACGATCTCGGGGGCTTAAAGCTGATCCAGTCAGAGTTGGCGAGTGCGCGCCAAGCATTGGCGGCAGTCGATGCAGTGCTTGTTGTTCAGTGACCCTCTATTTCGATTGAAAACAAAAAGCCCGGCTCTAGACCGGGCTTTTTGCTACCTGCAATATGCAATTCGTCAGCGCTATATTTTCGAGAACATTACTGCTATAGGCTTCATAACCTGGATACCCCAGTCGAATAGCTCAAATCGAAGTAGGCCTAATAGGCAGGCTACAAAAAAGCCAAACACAGTCCCTACCAGGAAGACGAAATAAAGGGTTCCCAGGCTGGCACTCTGCCCTTCGGAGCTGGCCTCGATGTCTTCCCAACCATCGCGTCTCCAATTTGGAATCTTGATTCGTAGGCGCTCACCACGAAATTCCTTCGGGTGATAGTGAGCATCTTTGACTTTATCATTCTCTGCCTGCTTTGCTTGATCCTGGCCACAGGCTCGTTGTTTCGCACGCTCCTGCATGTAGTCCCTGTCGCTTAATCCCATATTTGTCCCCTTGTTTCTCCCAAAGCTGATGTGGCAAGTGCTGGCAGCAGAGGTTGCAGCTCTCTCCCAATCCATTTCATCGGGCATTTTCGATGATACAGCCGGGACACATCCACTCACCTTCGTCGAAGAATCCGTCGCTCATGTCGGTATGCTGGGAGCACCAAGCGCAAGTACCCATGCGCGGGCCACCCCCATTGGTATCTCTATTTTCAGAATATGGTATCGAGCGGGAGGGGAGTTGCTGCTGTTCCGGCGAGTGAGAAAATTGACCGCAATAGCTGCACCACTTTCCACCCAAGTGTTCAATACAACTGCCCCTGCCACAGTGATTGCAGGTACTTTCAGGAACTTGTTGCACCAGCTCTGTCATCTTTTGTGGTACCAACTCCTCCAGAGCCGCAATCCTCTTGCAGGTCAAACCATGCTTATTCAGGTAGGCCAGCAGTGGATCGAAGCCTTTATCCTTGGAAAGGACGATGCACTCAGTCTCTGGCGCGATTTCGAATGTGCGCCCGAGATGAAAGGCAATGTGAAAATCCAAGGCGTTTTTGCCCACGCCCTCGATCTTCTGAAAATCAACGCGGGAAAATCTATGCGCTGTGGAATCCCTGCGCGCAGCCTTCGGTAGCTGTTGCATCGCCCCTACAAAAATGATGGCTCGGTAGGAGATGTCCAGCCGCGATAGGTCGATTTTCCCGATGTTCTCGTAGTCCACCAAAATCAGACGTTTCATCACCACGGCATTTTCCCGAGAAAGATAAGCATCCCGACCCCAGAGCCAGCCAACACTGAAAGCGAGAAAGTAAGGTCGCGCAGCATTCGATTTTTCTTGCCAATGCGCCGCGCCAGCACTGCGCCAAGCACTGTACCGACCAGCATGCAGCCGAGGAAGACGACTACTTTTATCTTGAGTTCGGAGATTGCCGCGACGGCATAAGGTGGAAGCGAGCTATCAGCCATTGCATGCGATGCCGGTATGGCAATGAGTGCCAAAACGAGAGTGGATATTTTCATTCAATTTGAGCAGCCGTCTGCTCCCCCTGCTTGTGAAGCAAAAAATATATCTCGTAAATCCGGCGTGTTTTTCTGCTTTCAGGCACGATTTACGCCCGAAATATCCGGCACGACTCAGCGCTTGGGTTTTACCGGATATGGGTGAAGCTGAACTCATTGCAAACACGGAGTTTAGCCAAGTGAATCAGCAAGTAGCCCAAGTCCTCCCCCTCGGCCGTATCCGCCGCAACCCGCAAATCGACCCGC
Organism: Pseudomonas sp. ARP3; assembly: GCF_001029595.1. Taxonomy (NCBI): domain Bacteria; kingdom Pseudomonadati; phylum Pseudomonadota; class Gammaproteobacteria; order Pseudomonadales; family Pseudomonadaceae; genus Pseudomonas; species Pseudomonas sp. ARP3. The sequence continues at coordinate 9,401 of NZ_LEKF01000033.1, read as the reverse complement.
GTAAAGGCCGGAAGAAGTCCGCTTATGAGCAACTGGTGCGTTCGATCAGTGCCAAGGGCATCATCCAGCCGATTCTGGTCAGGCCAGTAAGCGATGACCCGAACTACGACCATGAGGTGGTCGCAGGCAACCGGCGCTGGACGGCGGCCCACGATGCGGGCTTGATCGAGGTTCCCGCCCTGATCCGCGCTATGAGCGATCAGGAAGCGCGGTTGATCGCTGCGCTGGAGAACCAGGTGCGGGCTGACCTGACGCCAATCGAAGAAGCCCAGCATGCCGTAATTTTGCTGGAGGACATGGCCAACGACCACTTGGCGGTGATGAAGGCCTTGGACTGGTCTAGAACCAAGCTCGACAGCCGCCTGCTGCTCGCCCATGCCTGTGATGCGGTGGCCGATGCCCTGCTGGAGGAGCAGATCAAGATTGGCCACGCTGAATTGCTGTGTCGTCTCCCCGCCCCCGATCAGGCGGGCATTCTGTCGAAGATCATCGAAAAGAACTATTCCGTCGAGCAGACCAGGGCGCGCCTGCTGGAGTTGACTCGGGACGTTTCGACTGCACGCTTTGACACCACGGAATGCCGGAGCTGCATCCACAACTCGGGTGCGAATGCCGATTTGTTCGAGGCAAGCCTTGGGGCGTCTCGCTGCCAGAACTCTGTCTGCTGGAACCGGAAAACCGAGCAGCTAATTTCTGTTCGGTTGATCGAGGCGCAGGAGGAGCACGCGGTGGTTCATAGCGAGCTGAATCTCGCCAAGGACTCATACGTGAAGCTCGTGGCACGGGGCGAGGATGGTGTGGGAGAGCAACAGGCAGCGGCGTGCGCTACCTGTGCAAGCTTCGGCGCTGTGGTCATGGTGTCGAGGGGGCGCGAAGGCGACGTGATCGGCGGCATGTGCTTCAACAAGCCTTGCCACAAGGAGAAAACCGCCGCCTACAAAACCGCCCTGGCCACCGTAACGAACACAGCACCAGCCACCGTTGCCGGGGGCGCTGTTGGAGCAGCCCCGGCCAAGCCGAAGGCCGCAAGCGCCAAGCCCACCCAGGTGAAGAAGTCGCTACGCCGTGAAGCCTTCGACCTTTACGCCCGTATGAGCAAGCAAGTCGTGCTCAATGACCGCTCGCTGGCGCTGGCAGTGGCCATCGTCAGCATGTATTTCGAGATGCGCAGCGACCTCAAGAGCGAGCTGCGGGCACAGATGGAAAAGGCCATGGGAGTCACAAGCTCCCTGATGACTACGGCTCGCGCCGATGCCGAGATTCGGCTTGCGCAACTCGGGGAGGAAAAACTCCTCACGTTCATGGGCAGCATGGCTGCCGCCTCGCTATTCCGCACGGATAGCGCTGACGCATTCGAGAAATCCGTGTCGGGTGCTCAGTCGCTCAAGTTCATGGAGTACGCCAACGTCGATCCGGCCAAAGGATTCGTGATGAACGAGAGCTACCTCAAGGCTCAGGTTAAGGCGGGCATCATCGAAGATTGCAAGCGTTCAGGCTTTGCCGCCGCCTACAACGAGGCGAAGGGCGAAAAGGCCTTTGAGGGGCTGGCCACCGGCAAGGCAAGCGCTCTTATCGACGCCATCCTGGCTTTCAAAGAGTTCAGCTGGTTGGGTTATTTGCCGCCTGCGTTACAACTATCGGCACAGGGCGGGAAGAACCCCGCTCCCCAGCAATCCGAATCGACCCAAGCCTGACAGGGAACATCACCATGCAATCCACGTTTTTTTCCGTAATGGCCACTGCACTTGCTGGCACTCAGCACCGCGTCAATGTGGCCATCGAAACAGCCTCCGCCGATGCACTGAAAGTGATGGTTACCGCCGACCTCGGCCCGACACCTGAAAAGGCATCAGAAAACGAAGTGCAGCTTCGCGCCGCCATGTGCCGCCCGCTGATCCTGGTAGGGAGTGCTGTTGAAATCGAGGAGGCGCTGATGAAGCGTCTGACACAGCACGTCCAGGCCTTGAATGAGGGTATGAGCCTGCTGGACGAAATCCGCTCGATTGGTGCAACCGTGCAGGCGAAAGCCGCCACGCCAGCTACTGAGCAGCCTGCAACGCCTGACCTCGATGCCGATGCCGATGCCGAGGATGGTGATGCTGCGCAGGTAGGTGGTGCTTCGGGCGCGGGCAGCCTTTCGGATGAACCCAATCTGAACCTCGCGGCATCTTTCTAGGAATTGCGCTCATGGCACTCGTTGAAATCTCTCTTGTCCGCGTTTTTCGCTACGCCGGTCGCGACCTCCCCGACCCGCAGCCCGAAATGTCCGTGACTGACGTGCTGAAACACTATGCCCGTCAGTTCCCAAAGCTCAACGGAGCAAAAATTATCGACCCCATTGTGGAGAATGACAGCTATGTCTACGAGTTCCGAGACGGCGGATTCGGCGCAAAAGGTTGACCCGCTTGAAGTCCTGAAAGCGTGGGAGCGTGGCGAATTGGATCGCCACCTCCCATCCGGTACCGAACCCGATTGTTTAGACCACCAGCAGAGACAAAGGCTATGGAAGTTGCTCTCCTCCCCCGCCAATCCCGGCACTATCGACTTCCAACTGCCGCGCTGACACCTCTTAGCTTGCCGAATGTTGGGCCTGTGATGCGTGAAGCACAGGCCCAACTGTTCAGCCGGGACTATGCAGGGATGGTCGACCACCAAGCTCATAGCATGCTGTGCCGGGAGGCCTTGGAAGCTGGTCTGGTAGCTGAAAGCTCAATCGAATGGCTTCGGCAGTACCCAAATAGCTACGGGCTGCATCGCCTTACGGGCGAAGTAGTACAGCGCCTTGGTGCGTCCTTTGCCATCAGTGATGCAGGCCTTTTTCCACAGCGCACCAGCCTGCTGAATCGGCTGAATACCCCATACGTCGATCCAGTTGAGACGGCATCCTATGCAATAGCCGCTGTAGAGGCTGGGCTGGTCGGACTTGATGCGCTCGCCCCCCACATCGAGGCAGGCCCTGATGGGGCAGGCCGGATAATGGCGGAGCTGGAGCGCTCGTTGATTGGCCGGGTCAAGCTGCCAAAATCCGTTGAGGACGCCTACTCCTTCGGAATCCAGGACGGTCATTTCATTCTGGAGTCGAGCTGCTTCGCTACCTTCACCATTCAAGCGCCAGCGAGCTTGGAACTGCGGGTGCTTCTTTTCAAAACTCTCGACGCGATGACACGCCATCTGCTGCCGTTCCATACCCCAATGACCTTCCTCGGGCCGCACAGCTACCTGAATCACGGACTTTCGGAGGCTTACGAGGCGTTTGCACCGCGCTTGGCCACGTGCTCTAGAGAGGAACTTTGCGCCTTCCTGTTGGACGATTCGGTCGAGCATGAGGACTACATCGCTGAATATCTCTACTGCCACGGCCAAGACGAGGATTCTGTAAACAGCTTGCTTGACGCCATCTATGAGATGGATGAACTCAAACAGATAGCTGGAGCTACCCTTGGCCAGGGAGATCGGTGCGAAATCGAGGAGCTGTCCGATCAGGCGCGGCAAATCTGTGAGCGTGATGATGCACACGCTCCGTTGACTCAAGTGCTGGCGGAAGCCTTGCAGCACTGCCTGGAGCATGAGGCCAGCGGATCGCTCAAAGAGTTCAACCCCCATGATTTCCCAGGCACAGCCGGTGATGGGGTTTCTCTTTTCGAGAGCATTCTGGTTTGTCTGACTAGGGATTTTCCAAATCTAGAGCAGAGTAGCTATGACGGTTTTGACGGCATCGTCAGCGGCTCTGGCTTCCCAGCCATCGGGTTACCGCTGAGTTCTGATCAATTGCGAACCGTCACCCTGCCAGTTCTAGACATGCTATCGCTGACCCTAGGTCTGTTGCAGCGAATCGCCGACGCTTTAGAGGAATGCGGTAATGCTAAGTGAAAATGTTTCGAGCAAGGCCATGCTGATACACCACCACTGCCAGACAGGCGTGGTCACTGTCACCAGTCACAGCGTCATTGCGCTGGAAGATGGTAAGGCAGGCTTCACCCTGGGCGCTGGGAGGGCTTTCAGCCCCTACGATAAATCCGAATTGGCTGCTCTGCTGTTGAATGAGGATGCCGGAGCAGAATTTCTCCCCGAGAGCTATCTGTTCAGCTCACGCACCGTCTTGGCGTGGTACCGCCGCCCTGGTCTGCACGATATTCCAATCCTTGGCGAGCGCATACGCGCCCCCCTGCCGGGCTTGATCTTCATCGCTGCGGCCAACCAATCCTTCCGTTGCTTTGCGTTCAAGGGCAACCAGCGTCCGACCCCGGAGACAGAACTTTTCTACGCCCCGTTGGGGAACGTGTACCAGGGCGGAACTTTCTGCACTGGCAGCGGCAATGTTCCCCGCGATGTTCGACGAGAGAACATCCCGGCCTGGGAGAACTTCGTGCTGGAGAGCGAAAACACCCACAGCGGCACGGTTGAGCCGGTGGCGGGTTGCCGCTCGTTTGAGGCCTTGAAGGAGTTCTATCGAGCACTGAGCGAGAAAGGATCGAAGCGGTTCCCAGCCTCAAAACTGGTTTCAGCCGGGTCATACAGTGGCCCGCTAACGCTAGCGCAAGCTATCAAAGGAGGTGCGCGATGAGCGTTCATCCGATCACAGCTCACCAATCGCCAATCTACAAGACGCCAGCCTCGTGGGTTGAGCGCGCACCACGCATTGTGGTTATCGGGGCCGGTGGCAATGGCAGTGAGGTGGTTGATGCGCTGGCCAGTTTCCACCATGCGCTTCGCTCCCTCGGCCATCCAGAGGGGCTGGAGGTCACTGTCATTGACGATGCCATCGTGCGCGAGCCGAACCTTGTACGTCAGCGTTTCTGGCCGTGCGACTTGGGCCAATTCAAAGCAATCAGTTTGGTGAATCGTTACAATCTCATGCTGGGTACGTCCTGGGAGGCCCTGCCCTTCCGATTTCCAAGCCAAGAGACCATAGAGGCGATGCGCGCCGCCGACTTGATCATTTCCGCTGTTGACCTTTCTTCGGCCCGCCGCGCAATCGCCAGCAGCGCGCTGCTATCCCGACACTGCATGTGGCTTGACCTCGGCAACGAGGCCCGCCATGGACAGGTTGTGTTCGGCGCTGCGCATTCAAACAAGAGGGGCATCTACCCCAACGTGATGGACGCTTACCCTGAAATCGAAACGCTTGAAGATGACAACAAAAAATCCTGCTCAGTTGCGGAAGCCATTCGTTCGCAGGACTGCTTGGTCAACCGGGCAGTTACAACTGCCGGAATGAGCATTGTGTGGGAGTTGCTGCGCACGGGGGAAACCGATAAGCACTGGATCACCGTGGATCTGGCGTCAGGCTCTCAAAACACTTTTCCGTTCCCACCTGTTCCGCAATCCGCCTAACTCAACCGCTCCCGTCTTCGCATTGGTCCAGCCTCTGCTCCATCTGCGATATCAGGTCAGCGGCTTTAACTTCGAGGACTTTGGACAATCTCATAATCAAGGGAAGTGTGGGCAGACTCTCGCCCCGCTCGATTTTCCCCAGGTGCGAACGCTCAACCCCAGCCAGGAGAGCAAGTTTCTCCTGAGCCAGGCCCGATTTCAGGCGTTCTTCGCGCACGACATTGCCAAAAGCTCCTGCCACCTGAGGGTCAAAGCTTGATGTTCCTGTCGGTCGCCCGCGTGTTGGTGGTCGCTTCTCCATAGACAGAAGCGTTATCGGCAGGAACAATTAAAACCACGTTTAAGAATACCTTTTTCGCTCGTGACGCTACGCCCAGAGGGTCAGCGGAGCGGTTTTATATGCACACTCCCCCTGGTTAGGACTACCAAATATGACTCACATTGACCCCTCCGTACCCCAGCATTTGGCCGAGCTTTATCAGGAACTCAACGCATCGAGAGCTTCCTTACGGGCACTGATCGAGGCCGAGGGTTCAGGCATCCATCAGCGAACTTTGGATCAGCTTGACCGCATGATTGCAGAGATATTTTTTCCGCTGGAGTCCGTTGTTTACAGCGAAGAGGCTATTTGCTCCCCGGATAATGCTGAGGCTGTAACCCCGGCGGGGTATGCGTGGCAGGTAACCGGCCGCAATGGCGATGTGAGGACTCTCCGCTGTGCCGAAACGGGGCAGGAAATATCCATTTCAATTGAGCAAGCGATTACAGACTTCGCCTTGGTGCCCTATCAACTGCCGGAAGCCTATCTCTCTGACCTGGATCGCACTCCGTCGCAACTAGAGAAAAGGTATGCGCTCAGTGGAAACGACCATCCTTTCCTGACCAACTACCAGTGGCTTCAAGCAGTGCGAAGCAACCAGACACAGCTTGGATACTGGCAGTGGGTATTGGCAGAGCTGGCGACACTGCACCACAACTCCCGTCCCTGACGCTCTGCCCATGAATACCGCGTCGGCCTGTTCCCTTAGGCTTGGCGCAGGCTTTAAGGCTCCTCACGAGCTATCCTCTCGCCGCCACGCCTCTCCAAGCCGTGTGGGATAATGCGCCCATGAGTTGGGATACCTGCGTTGCGCGCTATCTTGGCCGAAAGCAAATTAATGGAGTGCGGAATATGTTAGGAGCTGCATTTATGGCCGATATTTACGGCCTTTTTTATTGGCTGTTGATACTGCTAGCCATCTTCGCAGCCCTCGCCTGGCTGTGGGTGTTCTTCGATCACCTGGACATCCGCAAAGGTTGGCAAGCTCTGGTGGTGTGCGCCATGACGATAGTTCTTGTGCGTGTCGTTGGGGCACAGGCCGACCACTATCGGGCGATGGCGACCGCTGCTGGTACCGGGCTGCAGCCGGGCGATGGCCTGGGCATCTTCGCCATGTTCTTCATGGGGGTCGGGCTACTGGTGACCCCATTCGTGCTGCTTTTCTCAGGTAATGGCAGCAAGAAGGAAGGCAGTGGATAACCGAGTACGCCCCCCTCGCATAAATCTCGATCTCTAACAGCTCGGCGGTAGATCCACCGAATAGCGCTAAAGGCGTCAATCATAATGCTCTACATCCTCCTATGCTCCGTTGTTCTGCTGATCGTGGTCATTGGTACCGTCGCTCGCGCTACGTTGGCCTTGGTTTCCCCCGGCCCTGGGCAGCGGCTACTTCAAATGGCTCTCGTGCTGGCTTCCTATGCTGTAGGCATGGCCTACTGCGCACCACTGCTTTACCTCTTCTTTGGCCCAGATGGCTCTCCGGGGAAAACTCTTGGCATCGATACTGCGCGGCTAACCATCTATCTGCTTTTGGCCGCCTCAGTGGCCCTACTCTTCTACATCCCCTCGCTGTGGAAAAGAGCGGCTAACTCCAAAGGCTTTTGGCCGATGGGCCAGCTCACACTGGTCGCTCTCGCATGCTTCGTTGGGGGTAAATCTGCATACGACCATCTGACGTTTTTCAACACCGATCAGGCAGGATGGGCGGATATTGCGCTCATGAAGGAAATCGGAGAAATAACTGATATGCCCGGCTGCACCAGCCCGGTTGCCTTTGTCCGGTTCCAATCCACTGGCCCATTTGAATACCGCTGTCCTGGTTTGATCGTTTTCAACCGCCTTTCATCGCAGCCTTTCGGACCATGGCCACACAACGATAGCGGCTCAAGCCAGCAGCTCGCAGATGTCATCCTGAAAATCAAAAGCGAAGCGAAAGTGGCGGAAAACGTTGAAGACGAGTCCGCCCTGCGATGAGTGCGAAAGTCCGCAAGTCAAAGCCAGCGCAGCCACCGGCTGAAGTGCCTATTGAGTGGACGCGCGCCGACCCAGCCGAGTTGGCCAAGTTCGACCCGGCGTCGAAGGTCTGCAACATGAATTGCGGCCCTCACAAGAACGACCCGCGCAGCCGAGCCGAGCGGCTATTTCTGTGTGATGACTGCTAACCGGATAACCTGAGGAACCCGACTCATGATTGAGCAGACCGAAGCCCCGCCGTTGCTCGCCGCTTTCCGCGATGCGAGCTGGTTTCCGAACCCGGACACTCGCACGCCCAAGCGCGCCCACGTCCTGCGCGCTGATGGGCGCGCCGCGTGCGGGCTGGTGGCGGTGATGTGCGATCCCGAGCCGGCCGAGGATGTGCCCGACTGGCAGCGCTGCAAGAGGCCCGGGTGTCGGAGTAAGTGGCCGGCGGTCGAGTAGGCACGCAGACTGCGCATAACATCTGTCAGTGGCTGGCTCCGGTGACATCGTGGTGCGCGGCAACCCGCCGAGCCGTGACCAGTCTGTTGCCGGCTCCGGCGACATCAAGTTCAAGAAGTAGGAATCCATCCATGGAAATGAAATTTCGCACCCAGTCCGGTGCCATCGTCACTGCCGATCCTATGGCTGAGGGGCAGACACCCCTGGAGCTCGCAGATCCTGCTGCTGAGCGTGGCGTAGGCCAAGTTGAGTCCGCTTCCCTTCTGCGCAAACAGATCGAGCGCGTGATTCGTGAATACGGTGCAGATCCTGCGGAAGCCGCTCTGGCGGTCTGCGTCATCCTCGATGGGAACTTGGGCCTGGCTGAAGACGGCTGGTTTGACGATGACGAAACCGTGCTGAACGCGCTCATCGCTGGCAACCAGACTGACGACTGATTTGAAAAGCGGAGGCGAAAACATTGGCCTGGATCAAGACAAAAGACTTTATGCCCGCTCCAGGGGTGCCCGTCCAATGCAGACTCAGGCATTGCAGCAGTGGCAATATCCAGCAGCATCTTCTAGTCCACGTGGCAGAGGACGATTGTGCCTGGCGAACTGCCGGCGACCTTTGCGAAGTGAGCTATGACTGGGACGTAATCGAGTGGGAGTCAACCTAGTGCTACGTCTAGATAGAGCTATCCCATCCAGGAGAAGTGCGGCCGAGCGGTATCCGAACGCTCCCTGTCCCCTGTAGATGATTTCCTCCCAGCTTCCTGCTATCCCAAGGGGGAAACGTCCCCCTTGCCCTTCACTTGGGATTTCGCGTTGCCGCAGTAGCCTGAGACTGTAGGCATCAGGTAGGTGCTCAGAGGACAGCCAATGCACCCGTTAATCTCCCGCGCACACCAGTTTGACGACCAGGTAGTTATCCCGGCACTGGGTCAGCAGCTCACCCTGCTCGGGTTCGAGCCTGAGCCTACGGTACTGGCCGAGGGCACCTATTTCGATGCCCCGACAGTGGATCTGGACAGCTATGACCACGTTGTAGTCTGTGTTTCTGGCAAGGACAGCATCGCTTGCCTGCTGGCATTGATCGAGCAGGGTGTGGATCTGCGTCGCGTCGAACTCTGGCACCACCGCGTTGATGGCGCTGAGGGGAGCACACTCATGGACTGGACATTCAATGACAGTTTCATCGAGAAGTTCGCAGCAGCATTCAATTTGCCGCTCTATTTCTCCTGGTTGCAGGGTGGCATCGAGGGCGAAATGCTCAAGATGGACGCCTACTCCAAGCCTCACATGGTCGAAACTCCAGGCGGAATTATCTGCTTGGATCGTGATACCAGTCG
>NZ_LEKF01000032.1:0-50627 GCF_001029595.1 Pseudomonas sp. ARP3 | reverse complement strand
GACATCACAAAGCTCGAATAGTCACTGAGCTGAGACAAGACTTTCCGCTGGCGGACCTGCTCAAACTGCTAGGGCTGGCGCGAAGCACGTACTACTACCAACTCAAGGTCATGGGCGTTGCGGACCGTTTCGTCTCAGTCAAAGCCTCAATCCAGAGCCTTCAGCAAGAGCATAAAGGGCGCCTGGGCTACCGCCGTATGACGCTGGAACTGCGTAAAGAAAGACTACAGATCAACGGTAAAACGGTACGACGATTGATGGGAGCGTTGGGGCTCAAATGCACGGTGCGACCCAAGAAATACAGAGCATATAAAGGGCCGATGGGAGAAATCTCACCCAATACCTTGGCTCGTCGGTTCGAAGCCGAGAAGCCGAATCAGAAATGGGTGACGGATGTCACCGAGTTCAAAGTGGCAGGTAAAAAGCTGTATTTGTCGCCGATCTTGGACTTATACAACGGAGAAATCGTGGCTTATCAGACCGCCATACGCCCCCAATATGCCCTGGTTGGCGACATGCTGGAGCGAGCGCTCGAGCGCCTGCCTGAGGGCGCTAAACCCATGCTGCACTCGGATCAAGGCTGGCACTATCGACACTCGAAGTATCGCGAGCGACTAGAACAGGCGGGGCTGGAACAAAGCATGTCACGCAAAGGAAACTGCTATGACAACGCCACGATGGAGAGCTTCTTCGGCACGTTGAAGTCAGAGTTTTACTACCGCGAAAGCTTCGACAACGAGGCTCAGTTGCAGGCTGGACTGGATCAATACATCCATTACTACAACCATAAGCGAATCAAAACGAAGCTTGGCGGACTGAGCCCTGTAGAGTACAGAGCCCGTTCCGCTGTAGCCTAGACAATTACTGTCCAACTTTTGGGGCGCACTTCATAATGCTATCGGGGGCAAGCCCCCTCCCACAGTTGACCGAGTTGTCATGTCGAGCACTGATCAATGTGAGAGGGGGCTTGCCCCCTCTCACAGTTGACCGAGCTGTCATGTCGATCACTGATCAATTTGAGAGGGGGCTTGCCCCCTCTCACAGTTGACCGAGTTGTCATGTCGATCACTGATCAATGTGGGAGGGGGCTTGCCCCCGATGGCGGTTTAGCGAGTGATCCCAGATTCAAAGTGTAACGACCACATCCTGCTCCAACACCACCCGCTGCTCCCCCGCATCCAGCCGCACCAACGCGCCCATCGGCAGGGTCAGGTTCGGATCGCAATGTCCACTGCGCCAGCCGGCCAGCACCGGAATGCATAACGGTTCAAATGTCTGTTTGAGCAGGCGCTCCAGCGCGACGTTATCCACACCCGCCACGTCCCCGACCAGCACCCCAGCTACCTGAGCCAACTTACCCGCCAGGCGCAAATGCGTGAGCAGACGATCGATGCGGTAGATCGGCTCGTTGACGTCTTCGATAAACAGGATGATGCCCTGCGCGTCGATTTCGTAAGGCGTGCCCATCACCGCCGCAATCATCGACAGGTTGCCCCCCAGCAAGCGCCCACAGGCGATGCCAGGCTCAATGGTGGTCAGCGGGTAGGCCGCAGGGTGCGTGATGAGGTTGCCCGCGCCCAGTTGACCCCGCAGCAGGCTGAACAGTGAGGACTCGGTGGGTTGCTGCTTGTCGCCCAACAGGTCGGCATTGAGCATTGGCCCGTGGAACGTCACGAAGCCCGCGTAGCGGTTGATGGCCAGGTGCAAGGCGGTGATGTCGCTGTAGCCGACGAAGGGTTTGGGGTTGGCGCGCAGCAGGTCGAAGTCCAGACAGTCCAACAGCCGTGGCGTGCCGTAGCCGCCCCGCAGGCAGAAGATCGCATCGATTTCAGGGTCGGCGAAGGCGGCGTGCAGGTCATGCAAGCGCACCTCATCGCTGCCGGCGAGGTAGCCGTCGCGCTCATACACCCCAGGGAAAATCCGCAGGTCGTAGCCGCGGGTGCGCATCCATTGGCCGGCCTTTTCAACATCCAGCACGGCGGGACCGGCGGGAGCGATCAGGGCGATGGTGCCTTCAGAACGAAGGGCTGGAACGGCGGTTGTCATACACAACTCTCCCTGGTTAACGCACAACGAAATGTGGGAGGGGGCTTGGCCCGATAGCGGTGGATCAGGTAGCACATGAGTGACTGACCTTTCGCTATCGGGGCAAGCCCCCTCCCACATAAGCCCCTCGCATTCCGGATTTAAACTCCGATCAGGAGATCAGGCTTGCCTTGACCAGCTTGGCCTGCTCGTCGGCGTGGTACGAAGAACGCACCAGCGGGCCCGATGCCACGTTTTTGAAGCCCATCTTGTAGCCTTCCTCAGCGAACCAGGCGAAGGTGTCCGGGTGCACGAAACGCTGCACCGGCAAGTGGTTACGCGACGGTTGCAGGTACTGGCCCAAGGTCAGCATGTCGATGTCGTGTTCGCGCATGCGCTTCATGACTTCGATCACTTCCTCATCGGTCTCGCCCAGGCCCAGCATCAGGCCGGATTTGGTCGGGATGTGCGGCATCATCTGCTTGAACTTCTGCAGCAGGGTCAATGACCACTGGTAGTCCGAACCGGGACGCGCGGCCTTGTACAGGCGTGGCACGGTTTCCAGGTTGTGGTTGAACACATCCGGCGGCTCGGCGGCGGTGATTTCCAACGCCACGTCCATACGGCCACGGTAGTCCGGCACCAGGGTTTCGAGCACAACGTTCGGCGACAGTTTGCGAATTTCGCGAATGCAGTCGGCAAAGTGCTGGGCACCGCCGTCACGCAAATCGTCGCGGTCCACCGAAGTGATCACCACGTACTTGAGTTTGAGGTCGGCGATGGCGATGGCCAGGCTTTCCGGCTCGTTGACGTCCAGTGGCTTCGGCCGGCCGTGGCCGACGTCGCAGAACGGGCAACGGCGGGTGCAGATGTCACCCATGATCATGAACGTGGCGGTGCCGCCGGAGAAACACTCACCCAGGTTCGGGCAGGAGGCTTCTTCGCACACACTGTGCAGCTTGTGTTTGCGCAGCAGGGCTTTGATACGGTCGACTTCCGGCGAGACAGGGATGCGCACGCGGATCCAGTCAGGCTTTTTCGGCAGTTCGGTGGTCGGAATGATCTTTACCGGGATGCGTGCAACCTTCTCGGCGCCGCGCAGCTTGACGCCGGCTTCCACCTTGGCACGCGGGGCCGGGGCCGGACGCTCGGTTACGTCCAGCGTCGGGATCATGGTTTGCACTGCATCAGTAGTCATAGTCAGTCGATTCCGCCCGTAAGGGTCGTCTGCTCAGCATAGTCGAGGTGTTTGACGAGCTGCGCGCGCAGCCGGGCACTTACCTCGGCAAATTTAATCGGTGTCACATGCTCGCTCAGCTGTGTCATCGCTAACCCGGCATAACCGCACGGGTTGATGCGCCGGAAGGGCGCCAGGTCCATGTCCACGTTCAGGGCCAGGCCATGAAAGGAACAACCGTGGCGAATCCGCAGCCCCAGGGAAGCGATTTTCGCGCCATCCACATACACCCCCGGAGCATCGGGCTTGGCCGCGGCGGTGACGCCGTAACTGGCCAATAGCTCGATCAGGCACGCCTCGATGCGGCTGACCAGATCACGCACACCAAACCCCAGCTTGCGCACATCCAACAATAGGTAAGCCACAAGCTGACCGGGGCCATGGTAAGTCACTTGGCCACCCCGGTCGACCTGCACCACCGGAATCTCCCCCGGCAGCAGCAGATGTTCGGCCTTGCCGGCCTGGCCCTGGGTGAACACCGGTGGATGTTCCACCAGCCAGACCTCATCCGGCGCCGAGGTGCCGCGCTCGTTGGTGAAGCGCTGCATCGCATGCCAGACGGGCTCGTAGGCCATCTGGCTAAGTTCACGAAAGCCCAGGACCTGCGACATCACAACACCATGTGTACGAAGCCGGTGGCCCGCAGTTCACTGTTGATGTTGTAGAGCTGGTCCTGATCCGTCGCCACGATGTGCAACTGGATCGTGGTGTATTTACCGTTGGTACTGGAGCGCTCGTCCACACGGTTGTCGTTGATCGTGGCGTGTTTACGCACGATGTCGAGGATCTTGTCTTTGTTGCCAACACCGGTATCGCTGATCACCTTGACGGGATAATCCGTCACCGGGAACTCGATCTTAGGCGCCTTCACTTCTTTATCGGTCATGGCAGAACGGCCTCGTAAGCGGTAAGCCGTGGCGACGGCAAAGCCCCGCGTCGGTTCAACGCGGGGCTTTGCAGGTGCACACAATCAGTTGAACAAGCCGTAGAAGAATAGACGGATGCTATCCCACACGCGGCGGAAGATACCACCTTCGTCGACGGCGTCCAGCGCGATCAGGTCGGCGCTGTGCACCACCTTGTCGTCCAGTTTCACTTCGACTTTACCGATCACATCGCCCTTGGCGATTGGCGCGACCAATTGCGGATTCATGGTCATGCTGGCAGCGAGCTTTTTCAGCTGGCCTTTAGGCATGGTCAGGGTCAGGTCTTCGGCCAGGCCGGCCTTGACTTGGGAAGCCGCGCCTTTCCACACCGGGGCGGTCGCAAGCTCAGCACCCTTCTGGTAGAAGGTCTGGGTTTCGAAGAAACGGAAACCGTAGGTCAGCAGCTTTTGCGTCTCGGCCGCACGGGCCTGCTCGCTGTTGGTACCGAACACCACGGCGATCAGGCGTTGGCCGTCACGTACCGCCGAGGACACCATGCAGTAGCCGGCCTCTTCGGTGTGACCGGTTTTCAGACCGTCGACGGTCTTGTCGCGCCACAGCAGCAGGTTGCGGTTAGGCTGTTTGATGTTGTTCCAGAAGAACTCCTTCTGGGAATAGATCGCGTAGTGCACCGGGTCGACGCGGATGATCGCGCGCGCCAGGATCGCCATGTCATGGGCCGACGAGTAGTGCTCTGGGTTCGGCAGACCGGTCGGGTTCATGAAGTGGCTGTTGGTCATGCCCAGATCGGCCACGGTTTTGTTCATCATGTCGGCGAACGCGTCTTCGCTGCCGGCGATGTGCTCGGCCAGGGCGACGCTGGCGTCGTTACCGGACTGGATGATGATGCCGTGCAGCAGGTCGCTGACGGTGACTTGGGAGCCCACCTTGATGAACATCCGCGAACCGCCGGTACGCCAGGCGTTTTCGCTGACGGTCACTGGGTCGTTTTCGCCGATCTGGCCGCGACGGATTTCCAGGGTCGCGATATAGGCGGTCATCAGCTTGGTCAGGCTGGCCGGCGGCAGGCGCTGGTCACCGTTGTTCTCGACCAGCACGTTGCCGCTGGCGGCATCCATGAGCACCCAGGCCTTGGCGGCCAGTTGCGGTGAAGCCGGCACCATTTCAACCGCCCAGGCGGCCGGGGTGATGATCAGCGAGATAAGCAGGCACGTGCGTTTGGCTAAGGTGGTGATGTTCATCCGTCTCTCGAAATTGCTTATGGAAACTTGCCCTCGCGGGCAAAACTTATTCAGACAGCCCGCTACCAGACTGTCGCGTGTTCGGTTGCCCGCTCACCCCTTGCTCCCGGGTTTTTATTGTTCAAACGAGCCAACAACCAGAGTTCAAGCCCGCGTACGTGCCTGAACTATCAATCCGTTACTGCTTACTCGGCGGTGACCACACTGGGTTGCCCCAGGTTGGCCAGACGCACACTGTTCTGCACTTGCGCCACCTCGCTCGGCGAGCCAATCGGGCCCATCCGCACGCGGTGCAAGGTTTGCTGGTTGCGCACGATGGAACTGATGAAGACCGGCGCATTGACCATGCTGCTGAGTTTGGACCTTAACAGTTCCGCCGCATCCGGGTTGGCGAAAGCGCCGACCTGCAGGTACTGCCCGCCCGCCACGGAAGCACCCGGCGCGGCCTGGGGCACGGCCACGGTGTCCGGGGCGTGCTGTTGCGGTGGCGGCGTCCACTGTTCGACCTTGCCGGCCGATGCGGTGATCTGCGGTTGCGGGGTCTGCGGCTCGTTGAGCATCAACGGCGCCGGCTTGCCACGCTGAGCCCAATACTGCGCCGGATCGATGCCTTCGACCTTGACCCGCGCAGTGCCGGTTTCGGCGTAGCCAAGCTTTTTGGCGGCGGCGTAGGACAAGTCGATGATACGGTCCGAGTAGAACGGCCCACGGTCATTGACCCGCAGGATCACCGTGCGGTGGTTGTCCAGGTTGGTCACGCGTACATAGCTGGGCAACGGCAAGGTCTTGTGGGCCGCGCTCATGCCGTACAGGTCATACACTTCGCCATTGGCGGTGTTCTGGCCATGGAACTTGGTGCCGTACCAGGAGGCTGTGCCAGACTGCACGTAGGTCTTGGACTCTTGCAGCGGAAAGTAGGTCTTGCCCAGCACGGTGTACGGGTTGGCCTTGTAGGCGCCGGTGTGCAGGGTCGGCGTGGCGTCCGGGATTTTCGAGACATCCACGTCCCACCACGGCGCGCCGTCTTTGTGTGCGCGGTTGATGTCCAGGCCCGGTTGGGACCGGACCACCGCGCCGCCGGACTTCTGCGTCGGCGCGCGGCTGGTGGAACAACTGACAACCAGCAAGGACAACGCGGTGAACGCCACCAGCTTGAGCGGTTTATTGAACGGCGATGCCCGCATTACTTGTTGCCCCGTGCTTGGACCAGCATGTCTGACAGCTGATGCACGGCCATGGCGTACATCACACTGCGGTTATAACGCGTGATTGCGTAGAAATTCTTCAGGCCCATCCAGTATTCAGGGCCATTTTCGCCTTCCAGGCGGAATGCCGTTACCGGCGTGTCGTCGTGTGGCGCATTCTGACTCGACCAACCCAGCGCCCGCAACTCCCCGACGGTCTTGGCCGGCTCGATCCCCTGGGTCAGGCCTTCGTCGGCGCGCTCCCCGGTGACATCCGCGCGGACCACCACCGGCTCGCCGGCAACCCAGCCGTGGCGCTTGAAGTAGCTGGCCACGCTGCCGATGGCATCGTCGGGGTTGCTCCAGATATTGATGTGGCCGTCGTTATCGAAATCCACCGCGTAAGCGCGAAAGCTGCTCGGCATGAATTGCGGCAAGCCCATCGCTCCGGCGTAGGAGCCCTTTAGGGTCAGTGGATCAACCTGCTCTTCGCGGGCCAGCAGCAGGAATTCGCGCAGTTCCTTGCGGAAGAAGTCGGCACGGGGCGGGTAATCGAAGCCCAGGGTCGACAACGCGTCGATCACCCGGTAGCTGCCGGTGTTGCGCCCGTAGAAGGTTTCGATGCCGATGATCGACACAATCACCTGGGCCGGCACACCGTATTCCTGTTCGGCGCGGGCCAGGGCGGCCTCGTGCTCGCGCCAGAAGTCCACACCGCGGGCCACGCGGGCGTCGGTGAGGAACATCGGGCGATATTCTTTCCACTGTTTCACACGTTCAGCAGGGCGGGAAATGGCGTCGAGGATCGCCTGCTTGCGCTGGGCCTCGCGGAACACGCCCATCAACTGCTCACCGGCGAAACCGTAGTCGCGGGTCATTTCACCGACAAACTCGGCGACCTGAGGTGAACCATCGTAGTCACCGGCCAGGGTCTCCTGCGTTGCCCCCAGCAGCCCGATAAGGCCCACCCAGGACGCATGCCGAGTCGCCCAGCCGCGCATTACTTGCATTGACATCTTCACCTTATTCAAACCTGTGCGATCCACTTGCGATGCGTATGAATCGACATCAAAACCCCAAACGCTGACAGCAATGTCACCAGCGAAGTTCCGCCGTAGCTAATGAATGGCAACGGCACCCCAACCACCGGTAACAGGCCACTGACCATACCGATGTTGACGAAAACGTAAACAAAAAACGTCATGGTCAGCGCGCCGGCAAGCAATTTGCCGAACAGCGTCTGCGCTTGCGCGGTAATCACCAGGCCACGCCCGATCAACAACAGGTAGATCAGCAGCAACGCGCAGATCCCCACCAGGCCGAACTCTTCGCCCAATACGGCGATGATGAAGTCGGTGTGGCTCTCGGGCAGAAAGTCCAAGTGCGACTGGGTACCCAGCAACCAGCCTTTGCCAAAGACCCCACCCGAACCGATTGCCGCCTTGGACTGGATGATGTTCCAGCCGGTGCCCAAGGGATCGCTTTCCGGATCGAGGAACGTCAGGATCCGTTGCTTTTGATAGTCGTGCATAAAGAAGAACCACATCGCCACCGCCACCGGCACCGCAGCGGCCAGCACGCTGAGGATCCAGCGCCAGCGCAACCCGCCCATAAACAGCACGAACGCACCGCCGGCCAGGATCAGCAGCGAGGTGCCGAGGTCGGGCTGGCGCACAATCAGGATAAACGGTACGCCGATCAGGATCAGGCTGATGCCTACGTGTTTGAGCTGCGGCGGCAGGGTGCGCTTGGACAGGTACCAGGCGATGGTAGCCGGCATCAGGATCTTCATGAATTCCGACGGCTGGAAGCGAATCACCCCTGGGATGTTGATCCACCGCGTCGCGCCCATGGCGTTGTGGCCCATCACGTCCACCACCACCAGCAGCAACACCCCCGCCACATAGCCCAGCGGCACCCAGCGCGCCATGAAGCGCGGCTCCAACTGAGCGATCACCACCATCGACAACAGGCCCAGGCCGAACGACGACGCTTGCTTGATCAGCAGGTCCCAGTTCTTGCCACTGGCCGAATACAGTACAAACAGACTGCCGGCCGCGAGGGTCAGCAACAGGATCAGCAACGGGCCGTCGATGTGCATGCGTTGCAGCAACGTCGCACGGCGACGCATCACATCCTCGCTGGAGAGGATGCGGTCAAAATTACTCTTCACTGGCCGTAACCTCGGGGCTTGAAGGGGGGCCGCCATATTCAGGCTTGAGCCTGCCGTCCTCGGCCAGAAGCCAGGCGTCCATCACCTGGCGCACCACGGGCGCGGCGACGCCGGAGCCGGACTCGCCGTTCTCGACCATCACCGCCACCACGATTTTCGGGTCGTCCGCCGGCGCAAAACCGACAAACAAGGCGTGGTCGCGGTGACGTTCCTGAACCTTGGAACGGTCGTATTTCTCGCCTTGCTTGATCGCCACCACCTGGGCGGTACCACTCTTGCCGGCGATGCGATATTGCGCACCGATCGCCGCCTTGCGCGCTGTGCCGCGCGCACCGTGCATCACCTGCTGCATGCCGTGGTTGACCTTGGTCCAGTCCGACGGGTCGCGCAGCACAATGTCCGGGATCGGGTTGTCATCCACCGGCTTCTCGCCTTCGATGGTCTTGGCCAGGTGCGGACGGTTCCACACGCCCTTGTTGGCCACCAGCGCCGTGGCCTGAGCCAGTTGCAGCGGCGTGGCCTGCATATAGCCCTGGCCGATCCCCAGGATCAGGGTTTCCCCCGGGAACCACGCCTGGCGGCGGGTCGCGCGCTTCCACTCCCGCGATGGCATCAAGCCTGGCGATTCTTCGAACATGTCCAGGGAAACTTTCTGGCCGAGGCCGAACTTGCCCATGTAGGCCGACAGCCGATCGATGCCCAGCTTGTGGGCAAGGTCATAAAAGTAAGTGTCGTTGGAGCGCATGATTGCGGTGTCCAGGTCGACATAACCGTCACCGGTACGGTTCCAGTTACGGTACTTGTGATCGTAATTGGGCAGCATGTAGTAACCGGGGTCGTACACCCGGCTGGAAGCGGTCACCACGCCAGCGTCCAGGCCGGCAATCGCCACCGCCGGCTTGATGGTCGAACCCGGTGGGTACAAGCCACGCAGCACACGGTTGAACAACGGCCGGTCGATGGAATCACGCAGCTCGGCGTACGCCTTGAAGCTGATACCGGTCACGAACAGGTTCGGGTCGAAGCTGGGTTGACTGACCATGGCCAGCACTTCGCCCGTCTTCGGGTCCAGCGCCACCACCGCGCCGCGTCGGCCGCCCAACGCCATCTCGGCCGCTTCCTGCAGCTTGATGTCCAGGCTCAGTACGATGTCCTTGCCCGGCACCGGGTCGGTACGCTTGAGCACGCGCAGCACACGGCCGCGGGCGTTGGTTTCAACTTCTTCGTAACCCACCTGGCCATGCAGCTCGGGCTCGTAGAAACGCTCGATGCCGGTCTTGCCGATATGATGGGTGCCGCTGTAATTCACCGGATCGAGGGTTTTCAGTTCTTTCTCGTTGATGCGCCCCATATAGCCGACGGAGTGAGCAAAGTGCGGCCCTTGCGGGTAGTGCCGCACCAACTGCGCCACCACTTCCACCCCCGGCAGACGGAACTGGTTCACCGCGATCCGCGCGATCTGCTCTTCGGTCAGCTCGAACAGAATCGGCACCGGCTCGAATGGCCGGCGCCCCTGCCTCATGCGTTTTTCGAAGATCACCCGGTCTTCCGGCGTCAGCTGCAGGACTTCGACGATCACGTCGAGCACTTGCTGCCAATCGCCGGAACGTTCGCGGGTCATGCTCAGGCTGAAGCTGGGCCGGTTATCCGCCACGACAACGCCATTGCGGTCGAAAATCAGCCCACGGGTCGGCGGAATCGGCTGCACATGCACCCGGTTGTTTTCCGACAGCGTGGAGTGATAGTCGTACTGGATCACCTGCAGGAAATACAGGCGCGCAATCAACACCCCGATCAGCGCCACCACCATGATCGCGCCAAACACCACGCGCGCACGTACCAGACGTGCGTCTTTCTCATGGTCCTTGATGCGGATCGGCTGAGTCATCGGGAGGGGCGCAGACTATTTGTGGTAAGGGTGCCCGGACAGAACTGTCCAGGCGCGATACAGCTGTTCACCGATCAGAATCCTTACCAACGGGTGCGGCAACGTCAGTGCCGACAGCGACCAGCGCTGGTCCGCCCGCGCGCAGACTTCCGGCGCCAGCCCTTCGGGGCCACCGACCATGAAGTTGACCGTGCGCGAGTCCAGGCGCCAGCGATCCAGCTCCACCGCCAACTGCTCGGTGCTCCAGGGCTTGCCGTGCACTTCGAGGGTGACGATACGCTCATTGGGGCCGACCTTGGCCAGCATGGCTTCGCCTTCCTGACGGATAAAGCGCGCCACGTCGGCATTCTTGCCCCGGGTGTTGAGCGGTATTTCCACCAGTTCCAGCGACAACTCGGCGGGCAGACGCTTGGCATACTCGTGCCAGCCTTCTTCCACCCACTTGGGCATGCGTGAACCGACAGCAATCAGACGCAGGCGCACAGCCGTTCCTTATTCCTGGTCTTTGTTGAGCTTGTCGAAGTGAGCGTGGCCCACTTCCGGGCTGTGGTGCTTGCCATCGGCGGCACGGCTCTGCTCGGCGCCTTTCCACAGACGCTCCAGGTCGTAGAACTGGCGAGCGTTGGAAGTCATCATGTGGACGATTACGTCGTCCATGTCCAGCAGCACCCAATCACTGTCGCCCTTGCCTTCTTCACCCAACGGCTTGACGCCCTGGGCTTTGACGGCTTCGCGCACTTTGTCCAGCATCGCGCCGATCTGGCGGTTGGAGGTACCGGTGGCGATGATCATGTAGTCGGTGATGCTCTGCTTGTCGCGCACGTCCAGCACCTGGATGTCCTGGGCCTTCACGTCTTCCAGGGCCGCCACGGCGACTTTCACCAGCTCTTCGCCGACCAGTTCCGGACCGGTGTGGGCTTCTACAGGCAGAGGGGCGCTTTTGAACGTGCCTTTGCGCTTAACTTTGCTTACGTCTTTGTTGGTCATATAAAACTCGTTTTGCTCGTATGTTCGGGCGCTCGCTGTACGACTGTTCGTACCCTCAAGCACGCCTTTTCAGTTCGACGCACGGTAAAGCCCGTGCGCATCGATGTAGGCCAGGACCGCGTCAGGCACCAGGAACCGTACCGACTTACCGCTGGCCAGCAGTTGACGGATCTGGGTGGCGGACACCGCAAGCGGGGTCTGCCAGACGAATGCAATATTCCCGTTCGGCCCGGTCAGGGCCAAGGGGTCACTTACCGACCGCGCGGCCAGCAGGTTGCGCAAGGCATCCGGCGGTTCGCTGTCGGCATCCGGGCGTTGCAAAACCAGGATGTGGCAATGCTGGAGGAGATCCTCCCAGCGATGCCAAGAGGGCAGTCCGCAAAATGCGTCCCAGCCCAAAAGCAGAAACAACTGGTCGTCCGCGGCCAGTTCGGCGCGCATCAGTTCCAGGGTGTCGACAGTGTAGGACGGTTTATCGCGCTTGAGCTCGCGGTCGTCCACCACCAACGGTGCAATGCCTTCCACCGCCAGACGCACCATTTCCAGACGCTGCTGGGGCGACACTTGCGGGGTGTCGCGATGGGGCGGCCGGAAATTGGGGATCAGGCGCAGTTCATCCAGCGCCATTGCGTCCGCCACTTCCAGAGCGCTGCGCAGATGGCCGATGTGCACAGGGTCGAAGGTACCGCCGAGCAGCCCGATGCGCTTAGCCATCAAGTGCGCACGTGCCCGTCGCCGAACACCACGTACTTCTCGCTGGTCAGGCCTTCCAGGCCCACCGGGCCGCGTGCGTGGAGCTTATCGGTGGAAATTCCGATCTCCGCGCCCAAGCCGTACTCGAAACCGTCGGCAAAGCGCGTCGAGGCATTGACCATCACCGAAGCGGAGTCCACTTCGGTGAGGAAGCGCCGGGCATCGCTGAAATGCTCGGACACGATCGCGTCGGTGTGCTTGGAACCGTAGGTGTTGATGTGCTCGATGGCCTGATCCAGGTCGTCAACGATGCGGATCGATAGGATCGGCGCCGTGTATTCGGTGTACCAGTCCTGCTCGGTGGCTTCGATCACGTCGGCGCCCAGCAACGCGCGGGTACGCTCGCAACCGCGCAGCTCAACGCCCTTGTCGCGGTAGATCGCGGCCAACGGCGGCAATACGCGCTCGGCGATGCCGGCGTGCACCAACAGGGTTTCCATGGTGTTGCACGGCGCGTAGCGATGGGTCTTGGCGTTGTCGGCGATGCGGATCGCCTTGTCGATATCGGCCGCAATGTCGATGTACACATGGCACACGCCGTCCAGGTGCTTGATCACTGGCACCTTGGCATCGCGGCTCACGCGTTCGATGAGGCTCTTGCCGCCGCGCGGCACGATGACGTCGACGAATTCCGGCATGGTGATCAACGCGCCAACGGCGGCGCGGTCGGTGGTTTCCACCACTTGCACCACTTCGGCCGGCAACTCGGCCACGGCTAGGCCCTGCTGGATGCACGCGGCGATGGCACGGTTGGAATGGATAGCCTCGGAGCCGCCGCGCAGGATGGTGGCGTTGCCGGATTTGAGGCACAGGCTTGCGGCGTCGATGGTCACGTTAGGACGCGACTCGTAGATGATGCCGATCACGCCCAGGGGCACGCGCATCTTGCCCACCTGGATGCCGGACGGCAGGTAACGCATATCGCGGATTTCACCGATGGGGTCAGGCAGCTTGGCTACCTGACGCAGGCCTTCGATCATGTCGTCGATACGCGCCGGGGTCAGTGCCAGGCGGTCCAGCAGGGCCGGCTCCAGGCCATTGGCACGGCCGTAGGCCAGATCCTGTTCGTTGGCGGCGGTCAGCTCGGAGCGCGAGGCATCCAGAGCGTCGGCGGCCGCCAGCAGGGCGCGATTTTTCTGCGCAGTGCTCGCACGGGCGATCAACCGCGACGCCTGGCGGGCAGCGCGACCCAGGCGGGTCATGTAGTCAAGAACGGACTCAGTCATGGTCGGGGAGTCTTGGCAAAGAGGAAAGCGGCAGATTATAGCCGTGACGCCGCCCGACTGACAGCGGTGAGGGGCGGATGGTCGAAATGAACTGTAAAAACATGAGCTTCAGCCGTAATTAAGGTGGGAGTTGTTATCATCCGGTCACATTTAGCCGTAATAACTGCCGACGCCATGCCCAGTTCCGCTCTTCCAACCCCCGCCAGCGCCCTGCCCGACAGCTTCTTCGACCGCGATGCGCAAGTGCTCGCGCGTGAATTGCTCGGAAAAGTCATTCGCCACCGAGTCGGCGAAACCTGGCTTTCGGCGCGAATTATCGAAACCGAAGCTTATTACGCGGCCGAAAAGGGCAGCCACGCGTCTCTCGGTTACACAGAAAAGCGTAAGGCTTTGTTTCTGGATGGGGGGCACATCTACATGTATTACGCCCGTGGCGGCGATTCTCTGAATTTCAGCGCCCATGGCCCAGGTAATGCGGTGCTGATCAAATCCGCCTATCCATGGGTCGACGCAATCGCCGGCCCAGCCAGCCTGGCGCAGATGCTGTTAAACAACCCGGACGCCAAAGGTCTGCCCCGCCCCTCGCACAAACTGTGCGCGGGCCAGACGCTGTTGTGCAAGGCGCTGGGGCTGAAGGTGCCGATGTGGGACGCCAAACGGTTTGACCAAGAACTGCTTTACGTCGAAGACGTCGGCCAGACCCCGACGCAGATCATCCAGACCACCCGCCTGGGCATCCCCAGCGGGCGTGACGAACACCTGATGTACCGCTTCGTCGATGCTGGCTACGCGCCTTATTGCACGCGGAACCCGTTGCGCCGAGGCCAGGTCGAAGGCCGCGACTATTTTTTGCTGTGAATTCCCAAGAACACCGATGGAGTGGATTGTATGGGCCAATGGCTCGATAGCATTACCGGCTGGCTGAGCATCAACCCTCAATGGCTGGCCGTGGCGGTGTTCATCGTCGCGTGCGTGGAGTGCCTGGCGATTGCCGGCTTGATCGTACCGGGCACGGTGCTGCTGTTCGCTATCGCCGCCTTGGCCGGTAGCGGCGCGCTGTCCTTGAGCGAGACGCTGCTGCTGGGGTTCCTCGGCGGCTTGCTCGGCGATGGGGTTTCCTACTTTCTGGGACGACATTTCCATCAGAACATACGGCGTTTGCCCGGCTTACGTCATCACCCCGAATGGATGAACGGCGCCGAGACCTACTTTCACAAATACGGGATCGCCAGCCTGCTGGTGGGCCGTTTTATCGGCCCGCTACGCCCCATGCTGCCGATGGTGGCCGGCATGTGCGACATGCCGTTCCCGCGTTTCGCCGGGGTGAGCATTCTGGCGGCGGCGGGTTGGTCGGTGGCCTATTTGCTGCCGGGTTGGGCGACCGGCGCCGCGTTCCGCTTGCCGTTGCCGGAAGGGTTCTGGCCGGAAGCGGCGGTGGTCGCAGGGTGCCTTGCGGTCGTGATCGGGCTAAGCCTGAATAGCAGCCTGCGGGGGCATCGTCGCGCCACGTTATGGATAGGCGGCGCCAGCCTGACGTTATTGATCGCGCTGTTTATCGGCTATCACTCGCTGGACAATTTTGACCATGGCCTGAGTGCGCTGGTGCAGGAGCATCGCAGCCCTTGGCTGGATGAAGTAATGGTGCGGATCACCCAACTGGGCGAATTCAAAAAAATGTTTTTCGCCAGTGCGGTGTTTACCGGCTTGCTGGTATTGGCGCGGCAATGGCGTCATGCGCTGTTTGTCGGTGCCACGCTGGCGGGGTCTGCGCTTATCAATACCGGGACCAAACTGTTTTTCGCTCGCGGCCGCCCGGAAATCCTCACAGACCCATTGACCAGTTTCAGCATGCCCAGCGGCCATGCGTCCGGCGCGTTCGCGTTTTTCCTGGCGTTGGCGGTCCTGGCCGGTCGCGGCCAGCCCACGCGGCTACGCCTGACCTGGATGCTGCTGGGCTGTATTCCGGCGGCATTCATCGCACTGTCGCGGGTCTACCTCGGCGCCCATTGGCCCACGGACATCCTCGCCGGCACGTTGCTGGCAATGACGGTGTGCGCGTTCAGCCTGGGGCTTAGCGAATATCGAAGCCCCTTGCCCGCCATGCCACGGAAAACTTGGTGGCTGCTACTACCGGCGCTGGTGGCGGTGCTGAGTTTTATCGCGCTGGCGGGCACATCCCATGCCCTGTTGCGCTACGCCTATTAAGTGAACAGCTCGCCCTGAAGTTCGTCGAGCAGGACTTGGATCATATCCAGGCGCTGTTGCGGACTGTCCATTTCCAGCAGCTTGATCTTGTCGTCATCGGTGAACGGCAGCAAATACGCCAGCTGGTTGGCCAACGCTTGTTGGCCCTGAGCGTTGGTGTCCATGTCCAATGAGGCGACCATCGGGTGTTCGGCCAGGACCTGAAGCAAGGCCAGCAGGTCTTCGTCCTCTTCTTCAAGGGCGCTGTCCGGTTGCTCATCCAGCCAGCGCACCTCGCCCACCAGCAACTGGTCTTTCTGCACCGTGACGTCAGATACATGAAAACGTCGCCCGCCCTCAACCCGAATGCCCAGCAGGCCGTTGTCCTGCTGTTTGAAGTCGCGGATCAGCGCTTCACAACCGACCACCGCGTAAGCGTCCGTCATATCGTCGGCCCTGGCCTCTCCAAGGATGCACACCACCCCGAAACCTTCGCCCTTCTTCATACAGCGCCCGATCATATCGAGGTAGCGCGCCTCGAAGATCTGCAGGTCGAGCGTGCAGCCAGGAAACAGCACGGTATTGAGTGGAAACAGCGCCAGATTCATAAAGCGTTCCTTAAACCCGGTTTAAACAATGACCGACACGGCCAGCGGCAGGAACACCGCCGTAGCCACGCCCATCAAACTCATGGCAAGCGCCGCGAAGGCGCCACACTCTTCGCTTTCCTGCAAGGCCACCGAAGTACCGACGGCATGGGCAGTCATGCCCAGGGCCATGCCACGCGCCTCGGCACTGTGAACGCCCAGACGCGATAACAACGCCGGGCCGACCATCGCGCCGACCACGCCGGTGATCAACACAAATACCGCCGCCAGCGCCGCCACGCCGCCGATCTGCTCGGCCACCAGCATGGCGATCGGCGACGTCACCGACTTGGGTGCCATGGTCATCAGCACCATGTGTTCGGCGCCAAACCACCACCCCAGCAGCACGCAAAGACCGGTGGCGAAGACCCCACCTATCACCAGCGTAGTAAAAATCGGCCAGAACAATTGGCGAATCCGCCGCAAATTCAGGTACAGCGGCACCGCCAAGGCCACCGTCGCCGGGCCCAAGAGGATGCCCATGATCTCGGTGCTCTTGCGGTACTCGGCGTAGCTCAGGCCACAGCTGAGCAACACACCGATCACCAGCAGCATCGACACCAACACCGGTTGCAGGAAGATCCAGCGGGTTTTCTCGAAGCCCGCCAGCACCAGTTGATAGGCGCCCAGGGTGATACCGATCCCGAACAAGGGATGATGAATCACTGCCGTCCAGGCTCCGTGCCAGTCGAAGATCATTGGCCCTCCTCCTCACTGGCATGCCGCTTGGCCAAACGCTCCATCATCACGCCGATCACGGCCATGGCAATTACCAGCGACAACACGAGGGCGCCGACAATAGCCCAGAAATCCGCAGCAATAGCCTTGGCATACACCATCACCCCGACTGCCGGCGGCACCAGCAGCAACGGCAGGTAGCGCAACAGGCTGCTGGCGGCCAGGCTCAAGGGCTCACCCACCTCGCCGCGCCACACCAGAAAGCCAAGCATCAGCAGCAGGCCAATGATGGGCCCCGGCAGAACCGGCAACAGCAAATGATTGAGCGCCGTGCCGATCAGTTGAAACAGCACCAGCCACGTCAGGCCACGTAACAGCATCCGTCCTCTCCCCTTTAAGACCCGTCCGCATTATAAGCACGCTGGCGCTATGCCCAGGCATTCGCCATAAGCATGGTGGGTTGACCGAGCTGATGGGCCATGATGATCTACAGTGGATCTCTGTCACCCATAAAAGCCCCGCCGCCACTGGATAAATACATGGCTGTGCCGGGATAAAACCGATGAACCAAGGAGAGACGCAATGCCCTATGTACCCGTAGCGCAGCTCAACGATTATGTCGGCAAGGAACTGGGACGTTCCGAATGGCTCACCATCGACCAGGCCCGTATCAACCTGTTCGCGGAGGCCACCGGCGATCATCAGTTCATCCACGTCGACCCGGTCAAGGCCGCGCAGACGCCGTTCGGCAGCACCATCGCCCATGGGTTTCTGTCGCTGTCACTGATGCCGAAGTTGATGGAAGACATCCTGATCGTGCCTGAGGGCCTGAAAATGGCGATCAATTATGGCCTCGACAGCGTGCGCTTCATCCAGCCGGTGAAAGTCAATTCCAAGGTACGCCTGAACGTCACGCTCACTGACGTCACCGAGAAAAAGCCCGGCCAATGGCTGTTCAAGGCCACCGCCACCCTGGAGATCGAAGGCCAGGAAAAACCCGCTTACATTGCCGAGTCCCTATCGCTCTGCTTCGTATAAGGGTTTGCCTGTGGTGAGGCACGCACACTCACCACAGGGTATGTAAATTTATGTATGAAACTCGCAGCTGCGGCATACTCGGCGCTCAATTATCCGGATCCCGCTATGCGCCCACTCGCCCCTCTTGCACTTGTCCTGTTGCTCACCGCTTGCGGAGATGGCGAATCGCTGTTGCCGCCGGATGCGCGCCTGCCCGATGGCGGCCGTTACCGGGGCGATGTGGTCAATGGTTTGCTGCAAGGCCAGGGCCGCGTGGATTACCCCAACGGCAGTTGGTACGCCGGCACGTTCGACAAGGGCCAGTGGCACGGTCAGGGTGAATGGCATGGCAGTAACGGCGAGGTCTATAAAGGGCAGTTCAAGCAGGGCCTGTTCGACGGCCAAGGCAGCCTTACCACCGCTGGCAGCCAGTATGTGGGCGGGTTCAAGAACGGTCGTCGCCATGGCGAAGGCACCCTCAAAGAAGGGCAGATGACCTACCGTGGCGAGTTCAAGGACGACCAATATTCAGGCCTCGGTCGCCTGGAACTGGCCGACGGCAGCCAGTATCAAGGCCAGTTCGCCCACGGTAAACCCAATGGCGAAGGCCAGCGCAACGACGACAGCGGCAACCAGTTCAGCGGCCACTTCGTCGATGGCCAACTGGAAGGCAACGGCACCTTCAACAGCGCCGATGGCGACATCTACATCGGCCAATTCAAACAGAACCAGCTCAACGGCAAGGGCCGTTACGAAAACGCCGATGGTGACGTATGGATCGGCCAGTTCAAGGAAGGCGCGCTGACCGGTAAGGGCGAGTTGATCGGCGCGGATGGCAGCCACTATGTCGGCGAGTTCGCCGACTGGCGCTTTAGTGGACAAGGCCGCTTGAACCTCACCGACGGCAGTTTCTATATCGGTGGCTTCGACAGCGATAACTACCAGGGCCGTGGCACCCTCGTACTCACCGACGGCACCGTACAGGCCGGCACCTGGATCAATGGCATGCGCGTACGCGACGCGGAGGGCAAGTTATTACCCGACCCGTTAGAAATCGGCGTTCTGGCCCAAGGCCATCTGCTCGATGCCGCTCTCGCGGCCGTACCGGCCTCCACCCCCGCCGTCGAGCTGTACACCCTGGTGTTGGCCGGTGACGGCAAACAGAGCGTGTTCCTGCGCGAAGCCGATTACGTCAGCAATCTGCTGGCAATCCGCTTTGGCGCACGCGGGCAGATTCGCCTGGTCAATCACCGCGATCACATCGCCGACCGCCCGCTGGCCACCCGCGAGAGCCTGCGCCGCTCCGTGCAAACCCTGGCTGATCGCACTGGGCCGGAAGACCTGGTGTTCATCTACCTGACCAGCCACGGCACCCATGAACATGAACTGGTACTGGACCAACCGCGCATGGAGCTGGCCGACCTGCCCGCCGACGAACTGGCGGCCGTAATGGCGCCGCTGAAAAACCGCGACAAAATTATTGTGATTTCCGCCTGTTACTCCGGCGGGTTCATCCCCGCGCTGAAAGACGACCGCACCCTGATCATGACGGCGTCGCGCGCCGACCGCGTGTCCTTCGGTTGTTCCGAAGAAGCCGACTTCACCTACTTCGGCGACGCCCTCTTCGCCCAAGCGCTCAACCAGACCGACGATTTGCAACAGGCCTTCAAGCTGGCCCAAGGGCATGTGAGCGAACGCGAGCAGGCGGACAACTTCGAAGCGTCCGAGCCGCAGATCTGGGCTCCCAAAGGCGTGATCGCCCATTGGCAACTCTTGCGTAAACAGCAGGCACGAAAGGCGCTCGAAAGCGTCTCAATGAATAGCAAGGAAGCCAAAGGCAACTAAGCTGAACCGTGTAACAAGGGGGAAACACCATGTACCTGACGCCTCAGCATATTTTGCTTGCCGGAGCCTCCGGCCTAACTGGCGAACACCTGCTCGACCGCCTGCTCAACGAACCCACCGTCACCCGTGTACTTGCGCCCAGCCGCAAACCGTTGGCCGAACATCCGCGCCTGGAAAACCCAGTGGGCGACCCGGCGGTGTTCCTGCCCCGGCTCAGCGGCCAGGTAGACATTGCTTTCTGCTGCCTGGGCACCACCATCAAGCAAGCAGGCTCCGAAGAAGCGTTCCGCGCGGTGGACCTGGACATGGTGGTGGCTTTCGCCAAGCGAGCCCGGGAAATGGGCGCGCGGCACCTGATCGTGATCAGCGCGATTGGCGCCGATCCGAAGTCGTCGATCTTCTACAACCGCGTGAAAGGGGAAATGGAAGAAGCGCTCAAAGCTCAGGACTGGCCACAACTGACCATCGTGCGCCCGTCGTTGCTGCTGGGCGAACGCCTCAAACCGCGCCTGGCAGAACAACTGGCCGGCCCGCTGTCGCGTCTGATTCCGGGTAAATACCACGGCATCGAAGTGTGCGAACTGGCCCGCGCCATGTGGCGCTTGGCACTGGAAGAGCAAGACGGGGTGCGGGTGGTGGAGTCGGACGAACTGCGCAAGCTCGGTAAATAACCCCAAATATGGGAGGGGGCTTGCCCCCGATGGCGGAAGAACAACTGAGCTATAAACCCAGGTTAAAGCCCGCCCGTGGCGTTGAACCCCACCCCCAGCACCGTCAACACCGACAGTGGCAACAGCAAGGTGTCGAGCAACGCACTGGCCGGCAGGTCGACGCCGGGATAGCTCGGCGCCTCGGCCCCAAACCGGTCCTTGGCGCAGCAGCCGCCATTCATCGCATATAAATCCAAACGCGTGCCGGCATACACCACCGGCGCGTTCGGCTTGGCTGCGTCCAACGTGCGCGCCGTGGCGCAGCCGGTCAGGTGCAACGCCAGCAGCACCAGCAGCGCCTTATTCATCGCTGCTCAAATGGTGCTCGCCCCACCGCGGCAGCATGTCTTGGGGAATATTCAACAGATTGAGAATGCGCGCCACTACAAAATCCACCAGATCATCGATGGTTTGCGGCTGGTGATAGAAGCCTGGCGACGCCGGCAAAATCGTCACGCCCATATTCGATAGCTTGAGCATGTGCTCCAGGTGAATGCTCGAATACGGCGCCTCGCGCGGCACCAGGATCAGTTGGCGCCGCTCCTTCAAGGTCACGTCCGCCGCGCGCTCGATCAAATTGTTGCAGGCGCCTGTGGCAATCGCCGACAAGGTGCCGGTAGAACACGGCACCACCACCATCGCCGCCGGGGCTCCGGAGCCCGAGGCCACCGGCGACATCCAATCTTCCTTGCCGTAGACCTTGATCTGCCCCGCCGCCGCACCGGTGTACTCGGTGAGAAAGGCTTGCATCGATTGCACCTTGGCGGGCAGCGCCACATCGGTCTCGGTGGCCAGCACCAATTGCGCGGCTTTGGAAATCAAGAAGTGCACCTCCCGGTCCTCGCGCACCAGGCAATCGAGCAAGCGCAAGCCATAGGGGGCGCCGGATGCGCCGGTCATCGCCAGGGTGACGCGTTCCGGCCCGCTCATTTCAGGGCCTCGGCCAGTTTGCCATGCAGGCCGCCGAAACCGCCGTTGCTCATGACCACCACATGGGTGCCCGGCGTGGCTTTTTGTTTGACGAACGCAATGATGCCTTCGATGGAGTCGCACACTTGCGAAGGCACTGTGCACTGCGCGGCAATGGCCGGCAGGTCCCAGCCGAGGTTGGCCGGGGCGTACCACACGGCCTGGTCGGCATCATTGACGCTTTCCGGCAAGCCGTCGCGGTGGGCGCCGAGCTTCATGGAATTGGAGCGCGGTTCGACAATGGCGATGATCGGCGCATCACCGACCTGTTTGCGCAGGCCGTCGAGGGTGGTGGCGATGGCCGTCGGGTGGTGGGCAAAGTCATCGTAGATGGTAATGCCATTCACGTCGGCGACTTTTTCCATCCGGCGCTTCACGCTTTTAAATGCGCTCAACGCCACAATGCCCATGGCCGGAACCACGCCCACATGCCGCGCCGCCGCCAGGGTCACCAATGCGTTGGCCACGTTGTGCTGACCGGTCATGTCCCAATCGACAACACCTTGGGCCTCGCCTTCGAACAGCACCTCAAATCGCGAGCCGTCGTCACTGAGCAACTTGACCTGCCACTGGCCGCCAACACCGGTGGTTTGCACCGGGGTCCAGCAGCCCATGTCGATCACTCGCTGCAGGGCCGGTTCGGTGGTCGGGTGGATCACCAGGCCCTCGCTCGGAATGGTGCGCACCAAATGGTGGAACTGCCGTTCGATCGCCGCCAGATCAGGGAAGATATCCGCGTGATCGAATTCCAAATTGTTCAATATCGCTGTGCGCGGGCGGTAGTGCACGAACTTGGAACGCTTGTCGAAGAAAGCGCTGTCGTATTCATCCGCCTCGATCACGAAAAACGGGGTCTGGCCCAGACGCGCCGATACCGAGAAGTTCTGCGGCACGCCGCCGATCAGGAAGCCCGGGCTCATGCCCGCATGCTCCAACACCCAGGCCAGCATGCTGCTGGTGGTGGTCTTGCCGTGGGTGCCCGCAACAGCCAATACCCAGCGACCTTGCAACACATGATCCGCCAGCCACTGCGGGCCGGACACATAAGGTAAGCCTTTATTGAGCACGTACTCGACCGCCGGGTTGCCACGGGACATGGCGTTGCCGATCACGACCAGGTCCGGGACCGGATCGAATTGCGCCGGGTCGTAGCCTTGGGTCAACTCAATGCCCTGAGCTTCCAGTTGCGTGCTCATGGGTGGGTAAACATTGGCATCGGAGCCGGTGACATGATGGCCCAGCTCTTTGGCCAGAACCGCCATCGAGCCCATGAACGTGCCGCAAATACCGAGAATATGAATGTGCATAGTTGACCTCGTAAAACATCGAGGCAGGTTAGCGCAGGGGGCGGGAAATCGCACCTTTTATACAGCAGACGCCCAGCGCAGTAGCGGGGGCCTGCACCTAGCGTGTGCGCCTCGGCGAATACAGGTAACTGCTGAAAAAACACACCCTAGGTGAGGACAGTTATAGTGCCCCTACTTAGGGTGTGTTATTGCTGAACAACAGTGAAAGCAGTTGCCCCGTTTAACCGAGCAACTGCTTATGAACAGTTCCTTCGGAACAGCCCACTACACGATGCGTATCGCCAGCATTCACTGTTGCTTGGACTTTATAACGTCCAACAGCCCTTTAAGGTATGCGATTCTCGTCTGCATACCAATGGCCCGACCCTTGATATCATCTGCTTGTGCGCCTAGTTTCGGAGGCTGAGATTCAGGGCCATCCTTTCCTGCTAATTTAGCAAACTCCACCTCAAGGAAATTAAGCATCTCATCAAGGTAGTCCATACGTTCATCATTTGTCTTGGACAACCACTCTACACTAGGTTCAATGCCCTTTTGTGAACCAAGAGCAGCATACGTATTCATTAACATAAACACGTTCCTCTGAGCATTTTCGACCAATTGCGACTCCATAACATGCTGCTCTGTGGCCGGAGTCGCCGGTGGATTAATTTTGGGTTTTAGATACTCGTAAGCGACGTTGGAGGCAAGTGTCGCGGGAGCCGCGAAGAGCGCGGTGATCGGCGCATTAATCAATGCGGTCTTGACCATATTGCGTATCTGAAGTGGTAGCGCTCGGCCTTCTTTCCCCGCCTTCAATACCGTCTCGACGCTTTCTTCAAGGCCGCTCTGCGAAAATGGTTCAGGCGTCTTTCCGTCTATGTGACCTGAGGTCGGCTGTGCAAATAACTGATCCCGCTTTTTTGCGTCTTGTTCAGCTTGCCACTTCTTCTGCTGTGCGTCTCTATATTCAACCTGTTCTGGAGTAAGAGTGGTCTCTGTAGTGGGAGCAGACCCAGGTTCTTTCTGACCAAGGACCTGTCCTTCCCCTTCAAATTTACCCACTTGTTTATCAATGTAGGTTTGATCGTAATCGGTCTTGCCACCGTCTCCCGACTTTGGTGTTGAAACGTCTCCTGGCTTAGGCCCATCCACTTTCCCTCCCCCAGGCACATCCACTTTAGGTGGTTTAGGTGGTTTAGGTGGTTTGGGGGGGAGAATTATTGAACCAATATCCCCAATAATTCCAAAAACGACAGGCCGCGCAACCGAATTTAAAAACATCATAATATTCTACCTAATGATTGATTTACATTAGGAAGTCGTCCCTTACTCCCAATCACTAAGTAACCCAAAGAGCTAAAACAGTTCCGCACTACTTCAAGTAAAACTACACAACCATCCCGCCACCCACCAGCCGAAATATTTAATATTCACACGATAACTTCCCCCGCTTATCCCATTGCAATCATTGCTGGCTAGGCATCGTTTGGCTCAGAACACCAAACTGCACTAACTGGGGACCAAACGGTGTATTCTTGACGGTACTGTATGCATACCACGCCCCCTTGCGAAATATAGCGATCACCGGCATACGCACTCCATCAGACTCCACCTGATGGAAACCCTTGACGACATCACCTTCTTTATAAACTCTTGTCACATCATAAGTTCTATAATTCCCTTTTAATCGAGGCAGTATCTCGTCTGCATGCTTGTACAGTTTCTTCGCATCCTTACCAAGTGCCCCAAGCCCTCGGTAAACGTTTTTCGGGAGATCTATCGCATCGGTAACGCCTACGGAAGCGCCAACCCCAGCCAATATAGAACGCTTGAGTATCTTGCCTAACGACTTACCGGCCTTCGCCGCTTTTTTCGCGGCGCCAAGCCCGGGAATAAGAAATCCTAAAATATCGAAAACGATATTAGTAACCGCCCCTACAACCTGACCTTTGATCGCCTCATCAATTCCGTCATAAAAAGGAATAAGCGAAAGAAGAAAATCATTGACAGCTTTGTTACCCTTAATATTTTTCTCAATTACTGTTTGTCCGTAAGCCGCCCCTTTTAACTCACCGAAATTTTTCGTGAAAAAGTTCCCCACCACTGACGCCAGCGCGCCATTTCGTCGAGAAAAATAAGGAACTTTTTCTTCCTCGCTAACACCGGTTGAATCCTGCTTATGATTGGTCTCACCAAATTTCTTGAAAACGTCATACGTGCCTGATACACGCGCCTTGGTACCCGAAGGAAAATATTTACTATCATCAAAATCTACTCGTTCTTGCGGTACACCCTGTTCCTTAATGAACTCTCCTGAAGTGGGATAATAACTGTAATATTCGACCTTGCCATCCGCCCCCTCAACTTTCATAAGGACACCATGCCCCCCT
Organism: Pseudomonas sp. ARP3; assembly: GCF_001029595.1. Taxonomy (NCBI): domain Bacteria; kingdom Pseudomonadati; phylum Pseudomonadota; class Gammaproteobacteria; order Pseudomonadales; family Pseudomonadaceae; genus Pseudomonas; species Pseudomonas sp. ARP3. Next base: position 25,297 of record NZ_LEKF01000032.1, on the reverse strand, counting down.
TCTAACGCCATGAGTTCACGCGGGGTTGGTTCTCGCAGCACTTCAGCGGGGTGCAGGCTCAGGCCAGTATTACTCTTTAACTCTGTCTCCAAGAATGGACGAGACAGTCCCATGAACGTTATATCTGATTTTTTTATACGCTCTTGCACAGCAAAAGGAAGCAAAGAAAGATGATATTTGAATAAAACAGCCCTCGCTGCGGTTTGACTTTTTGTGTACTCGCCAAACCTGTCAGAAAACTTTTTATCAATATCGGTTGCCAGCTCAGAAAAGCGCGACTTTATTGATTTCCAAGGGAGTTCCTTTTCATCTTTCGACACCCAGAAATCCAACCAATCTGGAAGACTGGACTTCGTCATATAGACATCTAGGGGAGAGACGACATAGTTCTTGTCATTGATACTGCGCAAGCTTGCCTTAGTCGGATCGACATCCGGGAACACCCGCTTGAACTCCGCCAGCGCCACATCCCGTCGAGTCGGAGCCGGCTTCATTAGTTCAGCACCTGCCCACTTCAATTCCTTTTTCTGCTTTTCCAGTACCTCTTGTGATTTTTCAACCTCCTCGATCGTGTACTGCCCGTTGGGGTTGCTTTTAATCACCTGATTAACAATGCCCCACGCAGTAACTGCATCCTTTGATGCTGCTGCTAACTCGAAGTCACCGTCGAGAATTCCAAGCTGCGCCTCCGCGTACCTTATGACCTGACTGAACGTCATGTTCGCCGATGCGCCAGGCGCTTCCTGCTCTACCAATGCAACCGCTGTAGAGAAGGTCGTCCATGTATGAGAGCTATTAGCAAGATCAGGAGGAATGTCTTTCACCAGAAATTCAGGAGCAACGGCTGAGAGTAATAGCCGCGCAGCAAGCGGTGCTGCTGCAACTCCCACCTTGGTTTCAAGGTAAGCGGTAAAACGTTTAACGATTTCAGCAGCGCTAACCCCTGCATTGTCGAGTTGATAGAGGTTATAGCCTGCCAAGTTGAAACGGGACCTTCCAGAATTAGGATCAAGCTCTTGCACGAGCGCCGCAGTTAACGCCTCGATTGCAGCGGTCGGCGATTCGGCTAATCTGAGTTTCTCTTGTATGGCTTTACCCAATGCCTGCGCCTCGGGCGACCGAATGAGCTGGTCCAGTGCCGATGATGGATTGTGCGCAATATCCTTCTTTGCAGCCGGAGACAGCCCGGTGATCAGACTATGCAACAAACTACCTGCCCCGGCCCCTGCTTGAGGTTCTAGTGCTTGGTTTGCATGCTTGAGCTTCCAATCACCCACCACCGCTTTCATCTTGCGTACTAAGGTTTTGTTCAGTTGCCCGACAATATGCCTCACTCCCCCGGCGTCAGTTCCAGGCGACCGATGGACAAGGTCAAAGGACAGTGCTTCAGCCAACGCATGCGCTTGCGTACTGTCGCCGGGAAGTTTATGCCCCTGCTTTTCAAGTAATTGCGCAAGACTCATTTCCTGACGCTGTTCGGTGAGATACAAACTTGACCGTCGGTCAATCGGTACCCTGGCGTTATTCAGGTCGATCTTCCCGTCGGCATCGCCTTTCAGCGATCTCAGCGCCTCAAGAAGCGCATGACGGTTAGCGTCATTACCCAGCGCCTCATTCTGCTGCGCTAAAGCCTCTATAGAGCGCTGCGATGCATGCTGCAAAGGTGCAAACTCAAACGTGGCCCCTGCTTTCAATTTCTCCCGGTGCGCGGCGGCTTGCGAAGGAGAGAGGTCGATAGGTTCTCCATAAAATCGCCCCACTGTGTATGACGGCACCTTACCTTCCGGCCATGGATAATTGAACGCCTGTCCGGGCATTGGAGCGATCACCCTTGCAATCGACAACAGCACTCGAGAAATATCTGCCCAACCCGAATCGTCTTTAAGGGAGAACGTCTTCATCTTGCCATTGACTATCCCCGTCAACTCCCCGAGGTACGGATCCAGCTTGACACTTTTGAGATCAAGCCCCTGCTCTTTCGCCCACGCTAAAAATCCAGGGCTTTTAAATGCACTGTCCAATAGGGTGCGCCAACGTCCGAGTGTCGACTCTGGGGCAACTTGAATATCAGACTGCGCTATCGAGGTTTGATAGGAGCGCGTCGCTAATGCGATCGCATAGGGTTTGCCCAACTGAGCGTCAGCCTTTGCACGCGCTTCAGGAGTGTCAGGCACTTGCGCGAAAGTTCTGTTGCCAACAACTGCACCAGTGCTGCCCGGCTCGGTGGTAATAGAAGGATATTGCCCAGCCACGTCACTCGCAAAGTTTGACGTTGGCCTGGTACTTTCTAAAGTTTTCATTTTCCACACCAAAGGACGATTTCAGATTAATAGCTGCTCGTACCCTGAGTGGCGAAACCCCATATAAATAATACAAATAAAATTCGAAAAACCTTATCAAAACGCTTCAAGCCTGAATATTGCCTTCACCTTACGCACCCCGTTAATCATGCAGGTCACATTTGCAAACAACGTTCGATTCCGTACTTTCGCAACTTCCGATAAAGCGTATTGCGGCTTATTCCCAAACTTTCTGCCGTGTGGGACATATGCCAACGGTGCTGCTCCAAGGCGTTGAGCAACACCCCACGCTCTGCATTGTCCAGCGCGCGCTCCTGACGCGGCCCGACAGCCGCGCCCGCTCTCGCCTGACGAATGAAATGCGGCAAATCTTCGAACCTGATTTGCCCGTTCTCGCACAAGGCCACCAACGTGCGAAGGACGTTGCGCAATTGCCGAACGTTGCCAGGCCAGGCGTAGTCGAGCAAAGCGTGATGCGCCTTTTCCTCAAGCGCCACAACCTGTCCTGGCGCTTCATTCGCAAGCAAAAACGCCAGCAATTGCGCTTTGTCGCTACGTTCACGTAAGGGTGGCAGGGTAATTTCAACGCCGTTGAGACGATAGTAAAGATCTTCGCGGAAGCTATCGTTGGCCACACGTTCTGACAGGTTGCGATGGGTGGCGCTGATGATTCTGACGTTCACTGCCTGCGGGGCACCGCCGATGGGTACCACCACGCGATCGTCCAGCACCCTTAAAAGACGGGTTTGCAACGCAAGAGGCATGTCTCCAATCTCATCGAGAAACAGCGTGCCGCCGTCGGCCTGTAGTAATTTGCCGCGCATGCCTTCTCTCAACGCGCCGGTAAAGCTGCCGCCGCGATAACCGAACAGCTCACTTTCGATCAGGTTTTCGGGGATGGCAGCGCAGTTGAGAGCGACAAAAGCCTTATCGGCACGCGCGCTGGCCTGGTGCACTGCTTTGGCGAAAGCTTCTTTACCGCAACCCGTTTCGCCATTAATCAATAACGGCACGTCGCGTTCAAAGATGCGCAGTGCTCTACGGAAATCAGTTTGAAGGGCCGGGTCGACCAGGCATACACCTGAATGCGGCGCCACAACTTTTGCTGGTGGCGTCGGCAAGCTGCGGGCCTGGCCGCGCAATGCAGCGTATAACTGCCGACCATCGCAGCTACGCAATGGCCAGCTGGCTGTGGCGTTGGCACTGGCGCGACCGAGCAACTGGTCCAAAGCGCAATCGAACACTGCCTCCACCGAACGGCCCAGCAAGCCGCCACGCACCTGCCCCAACAGGTTCAGCGCACTTTGATTGACCGCACAGATGCGCCCCTCGCCATCGAACGCCAGCAACCCTTCGCTGAACAGCCCCACCGACTCGGCCTGCAGGTGAAAGCGCAACAGCCAGTGCTGTTCAAAGTGACGCAGGAAGTAACAGCTTTCGATCATCTTGGCCGACAGGTTCACCAGCGCCATGGTGTGGAACTGGCTCTGGCGCGACACCGCCTCACGAGCCGATGACACATCCAACACGGCCAGCAGCTCGCCATGGGGGTCGAACACCGGGCTGGCCGAACAGGTCAGCCCGGTGTGCCGGCCGCGAAAATGCTCATCGCGATGAATCGTCAAGGGTTGACGTTCAACCAGGCAGGTGCCGATGCCATTGGTGCCTTCGCTGGCCTCACTCCAATCGGCACCGAGCCACAACCCCGCGCGCTCGAAGACCCTACGCTCGGAGGGCGCGGTGACACAGTTGAGGATCACCCCGCGCGCATCGGTCAGCAGCACCGCGTGGCCGGCACCTGAGAGTTGTTGATGCAGGCTGTTCATCTCGCTGCCGGCGATTTGCAGTACTTGCTGCAGACGCTCACGGCTTTCGAGCAGGCGGCCGTGTTCGAGCACGGTGGGAGCGATGGTTTGCGCAGGGTCGAGGTGGTAATCCTCCAGGCACCGCAGCCAGGAACGCGCGATGGACGGATCGCTCGATGGGTCGCGGCCACGCGCCACTGTCAGGACTTGCTGGGCATGGCGACTGAAATGATCGTTGTGCATGTTCTTATTATTCTCCCGGCGTGAGAGCGTCCAGCATCCTCCAGGCCTGTGATGGATGCAATCCCGAGTGGGCCCACTGGCCATACGCTGTACCGCTTATGGCACAAACTGTCACACCCGCTGTATCGCGCGTGTCACAGCAACCCTTTGCAACAAAGCCCAACCCCTTGATTTATCTGGCCCACAACGCAGTGGCCCAACCTTTGCTCTACGCTTTACCAAGCGCTTAAGCGCTGCACTCCAATAAACATAAAAGCCAGGAGATACCCACCATGCGTTACGCACACCCCGGTACTGAAGGCGCGATCGTTTCGTTCAAGGCCAAGTACGGCAACTACATCGGTGGCGAGTTCGTTGCGCCGGTCGATGGCAACTATTTCACCAACACCTCGCCGGTCAACGGCAAGCCTATCGCCGAATTCCCCCGCTCCACTGCCAAAGACATCGACAAAGCGCTGGACGCCGCCCATGCCGCCGCCGACGCTTGGGGCAAAACCTCAGCCCAGGACCGCTCGCTGGTGCTGCTGAAAATCGCCGATCGCATCGAGCAGAACCTCGAACTGCTGGCCATCACCGAGACCTGGGACAACGGCAAAGCCGTGCGTGAAACCCTCAACGCCGACATCCCCCTCGCTGCAGACCACTTCCGTTACTTCGCCGGCTGCATCCGCGCCCAGGAAGGCACCAGCGCCGAGATCAATGAGCACACCGCGTCCTATCACTTCCATGAGCCGCTGGGCGTGGTCGGTCAGATCATTCCGTGGAACTTCCCACTGCTGATGGCCGCCTGGAAACTCGCCCCGGCCCTGGCCGCCGGTAACTGCATCGTGCTCAAGCCGGCCGAGCAGACGCCGCTGGGCATCAACGTGTTGATGGAAGTGATCGGCGACCTGCTGCCACCGGGCGTGCTGAACGTGGTGCACGGGTTCGGCAAAGAAGCCGGCGAAGCCCTGGCCACCAGCAAGCGCATCGCCAAGATCGCCTTTACCGGTTCCACCCCGGTGGGCTCGCACATCATGCACGCGGCGGCCACCAACATCATCCCGTCCACCGTCGAACTGGGCGGCAAGTCGCCGAACATCTTCTTCGCCGACATCATGAAAGCCGAACCGTCGTTCATCGAAAAGGCCGCCGAAGGCTTGGTGCTGGCATTCTTCAACCAAGGCGAAGTCTGCACCTGCCCATCCCGCGCGCTGGTGGAAGAGTCGATCTACGACGATTTCATGAAAGTGGTGATGAAGAAGATCGAGCAGATCAAACGCGGCGACCCGCTGGACACCGACACCATGGTCGGCGCCCAGGCGTCCGAGCAGCAGTTCGACAAGATCCTCTCGTACCTGGACATCGCCAAAGGCGAAGGTGCGCAACTGCTGGCTGGCGGCCAGGTCGAGAAACTCAGCGGCGACATGGCCGGTGGTTACTACATCCAGCCGACCCTGCTTAAGGGCACCAACGAAATGCGCGTGTTCCAGGAAGAAATCTTCGGCCCGGTGGTGAGCATCACCACGTTCAAGGACGAAGCCGAAGCCCTGGCAATTGCCAACGACACCGAGTTCGGCCTGGGTGCCGGCGTGTGGACCCGCGATATCAACCGCGCCTACCGCATGGGCCGGGCGATCAAAGCAGGCCGCGTATGGACCAACTGCTACCACCTGTACCCGGCGCACGCCGCGTTCGGCGGTTACAAGAAGTCCGGCGTGGGCCGTGAGACTCACAAGATGATGTTGGATCACTACCAGCAGACCAAGAACTTGCTGGTGAGTTACGACATTAATCCATTGGGCTTCTTCTAACTCACAACACCCTCCCATCTTTGGAATGCCATCAACTGTGGGAGGGGCTTGCCCCCTCCCACATTTAGATATTTATAAGTACTTGCGAATACATCCGGCCCACAGAGGCCGAGTTAAAAACAATAACAATGAAAGGTACTTTTCCATGCCTAGCGAACCTACTGGATCTTCTGTCGACTTCGAAAAAGTCGACACCGACTACTTCCAACAACGCGAACTGAAAAAAGGCGCCGCCGGCTGGGTACTGCTGGTGGGCCTCGGCGTTGCCTACGTGATCTCCGGCGATTATGCCGGCTGGAACTTCGGCCTGGCCCAAGGCGGCTGGGGCGGCATGTTCCTCGCAACTTTACTGATGGCCACCATGTACTTATGCATGTGCTTTTCCTTGGCCGAACTGTCCTCAATGATCCCCACCGCCGGCGGTGGCTACGGTTTTGCCCGCAGCGCTTTCGGGCCCTGGGGCGGGTTTCTTACCGGAACGGCCATCCTGATCGAATACGCAATCGCCCCGGCCGCTATCGCGGTATTTATCGGCGCCTATTGCGAGTCGCTGTTCGGCATTGGCGGCTGGATGATTTATCTGGCGTTCTACATCCTGTTTATCGGCATCCATATCTTCGGCGTCGGCGAAGCGTTGAAGCTGATGTTCGTGATCACCGCCATTGCGGCGATTGCCCTGGGCGTGTTCCTTGTGGCTATGGTGCCGCACTTCAACATGGCCAACTTGCTGGATGTGCCGGTGACCGAAGCCAAGGGCGCCAGCACCTTCCTGCCCTTCGGCTACGTCGGGGTATGGGCGGCAATCCCTTATGCGATCTGGTTTTTCCTCGCCGTGGAAGGCGTACCGCTGGCCGCTGAAGAAACCAAGAACCCCAAGCGCGACCTGCCCCGTGGCCTGATCGGCGCCATTGTGGTGCTCACCAGTTTTGCCCTGCTGATCCTGGTGATCGCACCGGGCGGCGCCGGCACCTATGCGCTGGTCAAATCGGGTAACCCGTTGGTGGAAGCACTGGCGTTGTCCTACGGCGGCTCGACCTGGATGGGCAGCTTCGTCAATCTGGTCGGCCTTGCCGGTCTGATCGCGAGCTTTTTCTCGATCATCTACGCCTATTCGCGGCAGATTTTCGCGCTTTCCCGCGCCGGCTACCTGCCGCGCAAGCTGTCGCAAACCAACAAAAGCAAGGCGCCGGTACTGGCGCTGGTGATCCCCGGCATTATCGGGTTCGGCCTATCCCTCACTGGCCAGGGCGATCTGCTGATCTTGGTGGCGGTGTTCGGTGCGACGATTTCCTATGTGTTGATGATGGCTGCGCACATCACCCTGCGCGTCCGTCGCCCCAAAATGGAACGTCCTTACCGCACGCCCGGCGGCATTTTCACGTCCGGCGTCGCGCTGGTACTGGCCTGTGTGGCCGTGGTGGCGGGCTTTCTGGTGGATCCGCGGGTGGTGATTGGCGCGGCGATCATCTATGGAGTATTAATTGCTTACTTTGCTTTCTACAGCCGGCATCACCTGGTAGCAGGCACGCCCGAAGAAGAATTCGCCGCGATCCAGGCCGCAGAGGCCGCCTTGCACTAAGCCGTAAACCTCGACGCGGGCGCTGTTCATTCATTTGGCCCGCGTCGTCAAGGAGACACTGTATGGCAAGCTTTTCCCACGCGGTCGGTGCACAAACCTACCGCTTTGATAGCCTCAAAGACGTAATGGCCAAGGCCAGCCCCGCCCGTTCCGGGGACTTCCTGGCCGGCGTGGCCGCGCAGAACGACGGCGAGCGGGTGGCGGCGCAAATGGCGCTGGCGAATATCCCGTTGAAACACTTCCTTGAAGAAGCGCTGATTCCCTACGAAAGCGATGAAGTGACCCGTCTGATCATCGACACCCACGACAAACAGGCATTTAGCGCAGTCAGCCACCTGACCGTCGGCGGCCTGCGCGACTGGCTACTGAGCGACGCCGCCGACGAACAATCCCTACGCGCCCTGGCGCCCGGGCTGACGCCGGAAATGGCCGCCGCCGTGTCGAAGATCATGCGCGTGCAGGACCTGGTGCTGGTGGCGCAGAAGATCCGCGTCGTCACCCAGTTTCGCGGCACCATGGGCCTGCGCGGGCGCTTGTCGACGCGCCTGCAACCCAACCACCCCACGGACGAACCGGCGGGCATCGCCGCCAGCATTCTCGACGGCCTGCTCTACGGCAACGGCGACGCCATGATCGGCATCAACCCGGCCACCGACAGCATCGCCTCCATCTGCGCAATGCTGGAGATGCTCGACGCGATCATCCAACGCTACGAGATCCCCACCCAGGCCTGCGTGCTGACCCACGTCACCACCTCTATCGAAGCCATCAACCGTGGCGTGCCCCTGGACCTGGTGTTTCAGTCGATTGCCGGCACCGAGGCGGCCAACGCCAGTTTCGGCATCAGCCTGAGCGTGCTGCAGGAAGGCTACGAGGCGGGCTTGAGCCTCAAGCGCGGCACTCTGGGACAAAACCTGATGTATTTCGAAACCGGCCAGGGCAGCGCCCTGTCGGCCAACGCGCACTTTGGCGTCGACCAGCAAACCTGCGAAACCCGCGCTTACGCGGTGGCGCGGCATTTCAAGCCGTTTCTGGTTAACACCGTGGTCGGCTTTATCGGCCCGGAATACCTGTACAACGGCAAGCAAATCATCCGCGCCGGCCTTGAGGATCATTTCTGCGGCAAGCTATTGGGCGTGCCGATGGGCTGCGACATCTGCTACACCAACCACGCCGAAGCCGACCAGGACGACATGGATACCCTGCTGACGCTGCTGGGCGTGGCCGGGATCAACTTCATCATGGGCATCCCCGGCTCCGACGACATCATGCTCAACTACCAGACCACCTCCTTCCATGACGCGCTATACGCCCGGCAGACCTTGGGGTTAAAACCGGCACCGGAATTTGAACAGTGGCTGGCGAAAATGGGCATTTTCACGCAGGCCGACGGTAAGGTGCGCTTCGGCAGCAGCCTGCCTCCGGCTTTTCGCCAAGCCTTGGCGCAACTGGGATGAAGGAGCCTACCGTGCAACCCGACCTGCCCGACAACCCCTGGCTGGAACTGCGCCGCCTCACCCCGGCGCGCATTGCCCTGGGCCGCACCGGCACCAGCATTCCCACCAGTGCGCAACTGGATTTCCAGTTCGCCCACGCCCAGGCGCGCGACGCGGTGCACCTGCCGTTCGACCATGCGGGCCTGAGCCAGCAACTGGCCGAACGCGGACGTGACAGCCTGTTGCTGCACAGCGCCGCCACCGACCGCCACAGCTACCTGCAACGCCCGGACCTGGGCCGCCGCTTGAGTGATGAATCGGCCCAGGCCCTGCGCGCGCATGCCCAGGCCAATCCGGGAGGCGTGGACCTGGCAGTGGTGGTGGCCGATGGTTTATCGGCGTTGGCGGTGCATAAACACACGTTGCCGTTTCTGACACGCCTGGAGGAACAAACCCACGCCGAGGGCTGGTCGTTATCGCCAGTGATACTGGTGGAACAGGGCCGTGTGGCCGTGGCCGACGAGATCGGGCAATTGCTCGGCGCCAAAATGGTGGTGATCCTGATCGGCGAACGACCGGGGCTCAGCTCACCGGACAGCCTGGGCCTGTATTTCACCTACAACCCCAAGGTCGGCCTCACCGATGCCTACCGCAACTGCATCTCCAACGTGCGTTTGGAAGGGCTGAGTTACGGCATGGCCGCGCATCGCCTGCTTTACTTAATGCGAGAGGCGTGTCGACGGCAGCTGTCGGGGGTCAATCTCAAGGACGAGGCGCAGGTTCAGACGATCGAGTCGGACGATCCGGACCTGATGAAAGGGAATTTTCTGCTCAGCTCACCGGATGACCAATAGCGGCACGATTGCGCTTTTTGGCGCCATTAGGCAGCATCCGGTCACGGCCACTTGTGTGGTCATACCCCATTTGGAAGTTGAGGCCTGGCATGCGGATTACTCAAGCGACCCTGGAACACTTGGACCTGTTGACCCCCTTGTTCGTCAAATACCGCGAGTTCTATGGGGCGCTGCCCTACCCGGACTCGTCCCGGGCCTTCCTGGAAAAACGCCTGCGGCGCAAGGAGTCGGTGATCTACCTGGCCCTGGCCGATGACGACGACAACAAGCTGCTTGGGTTTTGCCAGCTGTACCCGAGCTTTTCGTCGCTGTCGCTCAAGCGGGTGTGGATCCTCAATGATATTTATGTGGCCGAAGACGCACGTCGCCAATTGGTGGCGGACAACCTGATGCGCATGGCCAAGAAAATGGCCAAGGAGACCCACGCGGTGCGGCTGCGGGTGTCCACCAGCAGTGATAACCAGGTGGCGCAAAAAACCTACGAGTCGATGGGTTTTCGCGAGGACACCGAATTCAAGAACTACACGTTGCCGATCAGCGACGACTGATGCCCGGATAGACACACCGTTATCGAGGGCAAGCCCTCTCCCACATTGATCTTATTGTCATGGCGGTTTTGCGACCGGTTCTGCGGGTGTAAATGCAGGGAAACGCTCCGAGCCAGGTGCCTTGACACTACTCCAATGTGGGAGGGGGCTTACCCCCGATGATGGTCTGACTGCTCCACCACTTTCGCGAGCACGCTGGATTGGCGGCGATCTGCAGACCGGGTTCAACGACATCCCCCGCTACAAAAGCCACACGCTTTTCACCTCCCGATCCGTATAATGCGCACCTTTCAGGGTTGTAAGAATCGCGGCATACACTTGTAGCCTTACTTACCCGAGCTTCCGCACAGGCCTGCTGAGTCGGGCCGTTCACACAGGTGCCATCCATGGATTTCAACCCGCTCGACCTTATCCTGCATCTCGATGTTTACCTCGATCTGCTGGTCACCAATTACGGTCCGTGGATCTACGCCATTCTGTTTCTGGTGATCTTTTGCGAGACCGGCCTGGTGGTCATGCCCTTCCTGCCGGGCGATTCGCTGCTGTTTATTGCCGGTGCGGTGGCGGCCGGCGGCGGTATGGACCCAGTGTTGTTGGCCGGCCTGTTGATGCTGGCGGCGATCCTTGGCGACAGCACCAACTATGTGATCGGGCGAACCGCCGGCGAGCGTTTGTTCAGCAACCCGAATTCGAAGATCTTCCGCCGCGACTACTTGCAAAAAACCCACGATTTCTATGACAAGCACGGCGGCAAAACCGTGACTCTGGCGCGCTTCCTGCCGATCCTGCGTACCTTTGCGCCGTTCGTCGCCGGCATCGCCAAAATGCCGTACGCCCGCTTTTTCGGCTTCAGCGTGCTGGGTACCGTGCTGTGGGTCGGCGGCCTGGTGACTCTGGGGTACTTCTTCGGCAACGTGCCGTTTATCAAGAAAAACCTGTCGCTGCTGGTGGTGTTCATCATTCTGCTGTCCTTGGTGCCGATGATCATCGGCGTGTTTCGCAGCCGCTTTGGCCGCACCAGCTCCGAAGCCAAACAGCAGTAACCGGCGATGTGGTCCCTCAGCGCCTGGCGTCGTCGGCGCCTGCTGGCCAAGCACCCGATTGCCGACGAAACGTGGCAGCGGGTGCGCCATCACCTGACCTTCCTCGACGGCATCAGCGCCGAGCAGGACCAGTGGCTGCGTGAAGCCTGCGTGGTGTTCCTCGCCGAAAAACACCTCACCGCCCTGCCCGGCGTCGACTTGCATCAGGAACAACGCCTGCTGCTCGCCGCCCAGGCGCAACTGCCGCTGATGAACCTTGGCGACCTCGATTGGTATCAAGGCTTCCACGAAATCGTGCTGTACCCCGACGACTTCCTCAGCCCGCAGCGCCATCGCGACGCCAGCGGCGTCGAGCACGAGTGGGATGGCGAGCACAGCGGCGAAGCCTGGCAACAAGGCCCGGTGATCCTCGCCTGGCCCGGCGTGCTAGCCAGCGGCCAATGGGAAGGCTACAACCTGGTGATCCACGAACTGGCGCACAAGCTCGACATGCTCAACGGCGACGCCAACGGCCTGCCGCCGCTGCACAGCGACATGCGCGTGCAGGAGTGGGCCAGCGTGATGCAAAGCGCGTTTGATGACCTCAATCGCCAGTTGGACGCCCACCCCGATGCCGAAACGCAGATAGACCCGTACGCGGCGGAAAACCCGGCGGAGTTCTTTGCCGTTACCAGCGAATATTTCTTCAGCGCCCCGGATTTGCTGGTCGACAGTTATCCCCAGGTATACGCCCAACTCAGCCGCTTCTATCGCCAGGATCCCCTGGCACGCCTCACCCAACTGCAAGCCGCTGACCCGCGCTATCAGCCACAAGGCGAATGACCGTACGACGTCTGGCGCATGGCATCGGCGTCAGAATGTGCCTATAATCGCGGCCACTTTTAGGCCAATCCGGCCAAGTTTCTTGGCCAACTAACGGGGGCAACGCCCAATGAGCTACAGCAAGATTCCGGCTGGCAAAGACCTGCCGAACGACATCTACGTCGCCATCGAGATTCCGGCCAACCACGCGCCGATCAAATACGAAATCGACAAAGACAGCGACTGCCTGTTCGTTGACCGTTTCATGGCCACCCCGATGTTCTACCCGGCCAACTACGGTTTTATCCCCAACACCCTGGCTGACGACGGTGACCCCCTCGACGTACTGGTCGTAACCCCTTACCCGGTTACCCCTGGCTCGGTTATCCGCGCACGCCCAGTCGGCATCCTGAACATGACCGACGACGGTGGCGGCGATGCCAAAGTCATCGCAGTGCCTCACGACAAACTGTCCCAGCTGTACGTGGACGTGAAGGAATACACCGATCTGCCGCCACTGCTGCTGGAACAGATCAAACACTTCTTCGAGAACTACAAAGACCTCGAAAAAGGCAAATGGGTGAAGATCGACGGTTGGGGCAACGCAGACGCCGCCCGTGCCGAGATCATGAAGTCGGTGGCTGCCTACAAAGGCTGATACCGAATCCTCATTGTCTGAGGCCATCAAAAAAAGCCCCGTTCATTCGGGGCTTTTTTTTGGAAAAAATAAACGCACAGTTCAACAACCAGCAACTAACGTTTAATCACGCAATAAAAATGAAAAAATAGGCCACAACTAAGCAAAAACCTACAAGTGCAAATCAACGCATGGTTTATTTGATTAGTTTTCTCGGCCAGTAAACTCTGCGTTTATGAATAAATCAGGTGATCGTTTAAAAGCGCTACTGCGGGAAGTTCATCTTTCCGCTTCCGACTTCGCCAAGAACCGCGGTGTCACACCTCAACATGTGAACAACTGGTTCAAACGCGGCGTGCCCATGGGCCGACTCAATGAGATCGCAGAACTGCTCTGTGTCTCCAGCCGTTGGCTACGCACCGGCGAAGGCCCCAAACACCCACCGGCCAACTTCCTGCTGGAAGGCCCCGGAACACGGAAAGGACTCCCCACCCGCGAAGAAAGTGGCAAATACCTTACAGGCCCCGCCTGCCCGCCGGAAAAACTGGATGTGGAGATCCCCCTCCACCCCACCTTCACTTCAACCGAACGTATTCGCATCTCTGTGCACGCTCTCAAAACCCTCAACATCAATCCCGACCGCGCGCTGGGCGCCTATATGGTCGACAACAGCATGATCGACATCATCCAGCAAGGCGCCACCCTCGCCATCGACAAAGGCCGCACCCAAATCATTGACGGCGAAATCTACGCCGTCGAACACGACGGCATGCTGCGCATTAAATACCTCTACAACCGGCCTGGCGGCGGTTTGCGCATGCGCAGTCACAACGCCAGCGAACACCCGGATGAATACCTCACCCACGAGGAACGCTTCGAACAGAACTTCGAGATTGTAGGCTGGGTGTTTTGGTGGTCCACCCTCAACAACCGCCGCCCTCCGGTACCGCTAGATGAGCATCTATTAGGCTGGGAAGGCTCTAAATCGGACACGGAGGTGGGCAACTGAGAGGAATGTGGGTATCATCCGCCGCACATTTGGCAGGGGGTGGCCCAAGGCTACCCACCCTGCTCGGCGAAGCGGAGGAGTTCCCGCGGATGCCCCTACTATTCAGCCCGACGCCATGTGGGTTGAGCGATTTGAAGGCTGGTAAGGTTTGTCAAAAACAAATTGAAGCAGTCCCCGAGAAGCCGGCCACAAGCCGGCTTTTTAATGCCTGATAAGTATCCCAACTCAATTGTCCAACAGCGGTTGGACAATTGAGTAATCAAAAGCGGGCTGCTATACCCTGCCCTTCTCTCAGTCGCCTTATGCGGGCCGCATACACTCCACAGCCCGATCCGCCACCACCTTCGCCATCTCCACCAGATGCATCACCGCCCTCTGCGGTGCAGCCACCGGTTCCCCAAACAATTGCGAAGTCACCACCGCATACTGCAACAACTCAGCCACGCGCACCCAGGCATCTTCAAAGCTCAGCTCTTCATTGACAGTAAAAGGGTTGGTCGCAGGCGATGAGAGCGAATTCGAAACAACGTTATCCATAGCAAACCTCCAATCGATAATTTGGAGCTGCCACTTCTCGCGACTAAACAAAAGGCGGCAGCTGTACGCAGGTTAGTCGACCGGTCGATTGGAAACCCGGCGCACCCGGAGGTGCCCTGCGCACAGCCACCATAAGATGCAGGCGAAGGGGGGCCTGACTCATGAGTTGCTTATGCGCCAATCGAATCCGGGCGACTAAACCCGATCACTGAATAGGCAGTGACGGACCGCAGCCTAGTCACTGAATTTCGCTGGCGCAATGCGGTTGGGATTCTCTCGGAAACGTCCTGCAAATGAAAAGGATCAGCCCTGCTGGCCCTTTAAGCGCCAGCCTCAATCCAATATCAAATGCGGCAAAAACCGGCTCGAATCCTTGGTAATCAAACTATTATCCTCCCGCACCCCAATCCCCGCCGCCTGGTCCCCGATCACCCAGGACCCAATCAACGTATAGCTGTCCCCAAACCGCGGCAACGGCGCAAATTCCTGCAGGATAAACGGCGCATCCGTGTAGGGCCCGTCCTCCTTCACAACCAGCCCATCTGCAGTTTGCAGCTCAATGTTGGCGCCTTCCCGCGAGAAAAACGGCTTGCGCACCCATCCCTTCGGCACCGCTTTACCCGGTTCGGTATCCAGATGGGCGGCGAGCAGATTCGGGTGGCCCTTGTTGAATTCCCACAACAGCGGCAGGATGCCTTTATTGGAAATGATGGATTTCCACGCAGGCTCGAAAAACTGGGTATCACTCTCGGCAATCGCGGCGCCGAAGGGTTCGTGGAAGATGAATTCCCAGGCGTGCAGTTTGAACAGGTGGGGAATCCAACGGTCCTGGAGGTCGACGAAGCGGCCTTCGGGGGTCAGGCCGATGTCTTCGATGTCGATGTGGCGTGATTCGATGCCGACTTTTTCCGCGACCAGGCGCAGGTAGTCGGTGGTGCCTTTGTCTTCGACCGAGTCTTTCATCGAGGCGAAGTAGAACGGCTGGTTGACCTGCAACTGCGCGAAAGCCTGGTGCAGTTTGGTGTCGATGCTGTTGAACTGGTCGGCATGCTTGGGCAGCAGGCCGCGCTCGATGCATTGCTCCAGCCAGCCCCACTGAAACGCCGCAGCCTCGTAAAGGCTGGTCGGTGTGTCGTAGTTGAGCTCCAGCAGCTTGGCGGGGCCGGTGCCGTTGTAGGAGAAATCCATGCGCCCATACAGGTGCGGATGACCTTCCAGCCATGACGTTCTGATCATGTCGAAGAAAGGCGCGGGGATGCTCAGGCGTTCGAGCAGTTCCTCGCTCTGGACGACGCGTGCCACGAGGTCCATGCACATGTCATGGATCTCGGTGGTCGGGTCTTCCAGGTCTTGCTCGATTTGCTTGAGCGTGAACTGGTAGTACGCGCTCTCGTCCCAATAGGGTTCGTTGTCGATGGTGTGGAACAGAAAGCCGAGGCTGTCTGCCGTCTGTTTCCAGTCATGACGCTCTGCGCAATGGATCTTCTTCATGCCCGGGATTTCCTTAACTGCTCGACCCGCCGCCCCAGCCGCTGCGTGCGCTGGCCTTGCTGCCGAAACCGCCACGGGAGGTGGCCGACGCCACGGAGCCCGACGTGCCGGAGGAGCGCAGCGTGTTGGTGTAATTGCTGCTGCCATACCGGGCCTGGTTCGAGCGGCCGAACGTGGCGCCATTGGAGGCGCGCTGATTGAGCGTCGAGTTGGCGTAGTCGCCGCGATCATCGCGATAGCGATACACGGGCTCAGAGCGGTAGCTGTTGCGATTGCTGCTCAGCATGTTGCCGATCAGCAGACCGGTCAGCAGGCTGCTGGTGGAGAAGCCGGAGCCGCCGCTTGCCTGAGCGTTGCCCGCCTGAGCGTTGGCAGCGTCGACCTGGGATTGTGTCACCTGGCCTTCGGCGGTCAGCTCGAAACCGCCCAGCTTGGGAATGAACTGGCCGTTGGAGTCCAGTTGGCACCAGCCGGCGACAAAGTCGGCATCGCAGTCGGCCTGGCTGGCGTACACCGGGGCGATGCGGCGATGCTCGGCCATGGCGGTCATGTAGGCGTCCGAGCAGACGTCCACCGGAAGCTTTTCATCGGCGCATTGCTGAACGGACTGGAAGTTGTACTTTTTCTGCAGATCGTAGGTTTTTTCCGTCGGCCCGCAGCCGGAAATCGCCATGGCGACCGACGCTGCCAGCGAAAGCTGGACGTACTTGCTTCGTTTCATCGGGAGCTCCGTGCGCAATCAGTTCTGGGTGGGCGTCATGCAGGCGGCATTCAACATGCCGACGCTGATAGCCACGGCGGCCACGTAGATGCCTGCCGCGAGCTCGCCCTTCCTGATGCGCTCGGACGTGCCTTTGAGCACCAGGCTGGTCAGCAGAAACGCCAACAGTTGGACGACGGCCGCGATCACTGCCCAGACGACGAAGTCGAGAATGCTGATCGAGTAGGCAATCACATTGCTGGCCGGAATGGCGAACCCGACGATGGCACCGCCCAGGGCAACGGCTGCGGAAACATTGCCTGCACGGATCAGTTCAAATTCTTTGTGCGGGGTGATGCGGGTGTAGATGAACTGGAACAGTGCGAACAGTACGGCAGCGCCCAGTATGTAGGTCACAAACCCGAGCACAGCGGTTTTGTTCAATGAAATGGAGAGAGCTTCTAGCATGTGTTTCTTCCTTTTTTAGAGCGCTTTCAAGTCGGTTGTGTACAGCGAAATGCCCAGCGATGTGCTCAGGCTGACGGTGCCTTCAGCGTCTTCCTCGACGGAAAACAGCAGGAACTCACGTCGATCGGTCAGGCCTGTATCCCGTGCGTATAGCATCGAACGGTGCTCAACGCTGTAGGCGTCTTCGGGGTTGATCACCTGCTCACTCATGGCCACCAATTCTGTCTGACCTTCCTCGCTGCCCCATACACGCGCGTATTCGACGCCGTTGTGGGTGTAGGTCGGCAAACCGATCAGACTCTGCGGCCCCGCCAGGCGGCGCAGTTCGGCCTCGCTGCTGAGGGTGACGTAACTCAGGTAGTTGAACAGGATCACCGACTCGACCTGCCCGGTGATATCGCCCGTGGTGTGCACCTGCAGCCAGTAATCTTCGTCGTTCATGTAATAGCGCGAAAGCCAGGTCGACAGCCCGAGGTCAACGGTGCCGTTGCTCCAGATTTCCTGGGTGCCGGGGATGATCACCGTGGTTTTGCCGTCGAGCAGCAATTTCAGGCTCGTGTCGAATATCACGCCTTTGCCCGGCGCCAGGCCCAGCGGCCCGGTGGTCGGCACGGCTTGGCCAGGCCCTTTCGATTGTGTATTGGCGTGCGGGGCCTCAAGCCCCATCAACTGTTTAAACCATCCCATTGGAGATTTCCTTGAGGCGGGTGGAGGCGATGTAGAAGAGTTCGCCACCTGCAACGCGCGTGTTGCTGGGCGGGTTGATCGAGGGTTGCGGGGCACCTATGGCGCGATAGCCGATGAGAGTGGCGTTATGGCGTTCTTTCATTTGGGTGTACAGGTCGCCGAACTTGGCCTCAAAGGCCTCGGGCAATTTCATCAAGTATTGGGTGGCACCCTGGCCCACGCACAACAGCTCATTGATGACCACCGACGAGCCCGGATCCTGGGACGCGCGCACCAGCATTTCGATAGCCATGCTTGATGTGCATTCCAGGCTCGGGGCGTAGGAGCTGGCCAGGGCGGCAATTTCGCTTTCATTGAAGTGGGCCACCACATGACCGACCGGGCTCAGTTGATTCACCGCCAGCACGGTGGCCAGCGTCAGATCATCAGACGGAGTGCGCACCAGCACACGCTCGGCACCGGGCACGCCGGCACGCAGCAATAACGCTGTGGAAGACAGGCTTTCGCCACGGATGAACGCCGCCTTGCCCGGCATTGGGTTTTCTTCGAGGGTGCAATCGCAAATGACGATCAGGTTGTCGTTCGAGGTCTCGTCCTGGAGCAACAACTCAATGACTCGCTCACTGGACGCGCCCTCCCAGCCAATGAGCACGGTATGACCGACCTTACCGGTGAAATCGCCTTTGCCCTTCATGCCTTTTCTCCATGCATCGATGACAGTGCTGGTGGTTTTGCCGATGGCTGCCGTCAGCAGCGCAATGCCCCCGAGCATCACCCAGGCAGCCACGAACACGCGCCCCGCCGAGGTCTGCGGCGCAAGATCGCCATAGCCGACCGTCAGCGTGGTGGTGAGGTAGAAGTAAATAAATGTGGCGGGAGCGGTGAGGTGCTGTTCGCCCAGGTACACCAGGCCCAGGTAGGCGGTGATCAGGTGTATCCCCAGGGCGATCACCAGCCCCGCCCAACCGAAGCGGTGAAAGAGCGAGGAAGCGTACCTGCGCAACAGAAGAAAAATCGACACGTTGTCCCTGGCTCCTTGGGTACTTGATTACCTGATGACGTTGTCGCCTCGACATCGGGATGCTCAAGCGCGCTCAGCCGGCATTAAACCTGCTGCGTGGTTTGGAGAGAAGTACCTTGGCTGCAATAAATCCGGCGAATGCGCCAAACAGATGCCCTTCGAAGGAAACACCCTGGCGAGGCAGGAAGCCAAGGATCAAGCCGCCATACAGTGCCGCGACGACAGCGGCCGTTATCAGGTTGCCCCAACTCCTGTGGAACCAGGCGCGAGACAACAGGTAGGCCCATAGCCCGAAGACCCAGCCGCTGGCGCCCACGTGTATGCCGGCAAAACCGAACAGCCAGACCAGCAAGCCACCCAGCACAATGATGATCGCGCTGACGGTCACAAACCGATTGAGCCCTTCGATCATCACCAGGCTGCCCAGCATCACAAAGGCAATCAGGTTGGCGCTCAGGTGGGCGAACGAGCCGTGCAGAAACGGTGACGTGAGAATGCCGGGCAGCCCCTGCAGCGTTCTCGGGATCAGGCCAAACGCCATAAGGCTGTAACCGGTCGCCACATTGAGCAGTTGCAGCGCGACCATCAAGAAGGCCAAGCCTGCGATTGTCTTGAAACCCTTCAGGGCATCCATCCTGACCTCGATAAAAAAGGGAGGGCAGACACTGCCCTCCCAGCGGCGACGTTGCTTACTCCGCCGACTTTTGCTTCAGGCGCTCCAGAATCGCATTGGCGCTGCCTTCATCCGGCGTGATGCCGGCGTCGCGCAGCTTGCGCTCCAGATCGGTCCCCGTCGAAGCGTCAGCCAGCTCATCCTGGGCTTGCAGTTCAGCGGCGCGTTGCTGCTGCTTGGCCTGCAAACGATTCAGCGTACCGACGGCGGTTTCCAGCTTGCCGTTGGCACCGCCGCTGGCGATGGAGGCGCTGACCTGGGCCTTCTGTACGCTGTCGCGAGCCTTGGCCATATCCACTTGCTGGCGCAGGCTTTTGATCCGGCTTTCGGCCTTGGTGATGTCCTTGCGCATGCCTTCCGCATAGCCACCGAACTCAATGGCTTGCTTATTCTCGACATCCCGCTCGTTGGTCAGGGTCGAAATCGCTTCGGCCACTTCCAAGGCGAGGTCTTCACGATTGGCCTGCAGGGCCGCCACTGCCTTGGACTCCAGGTCCTTGATCTTGGCGTCGTACTCGTTGACGCGATCAGTCGCCAATTTGTGCTTGGCCATGATGCTGACCAGCTCACGCTTGGCGTTGGCCAGCGCGGTGTCGGCATCGCGAATTTCCTGATCGAGGATGCGCAGGGCCTGTTGGTCGACGATCGATTCGCCGACTTCGTTGGCACCGCCACGCAGCGCGGTGAACAATTTGCTCCAGATGGACTGAGTCATTGGATACTCCCGAGTACTTAATTGAAGAAACGTTCGAAGGCTTCGCTGGCGCGCTGCACGTTGTCGACCAGGGTTTTCACCTCGGTCACGATATTGGTCAGGCTGGAGTCGGAGCTCAATGCGCCGAACATGTTGTAGACCACTTGCCCGTTCGGCATGGTCTCGATACCGATCGAGGACAGCGGGAACATCTCCCGGCTGCGCAACACCGCGTCATTGAAGGTTGCGACATCGTTGATGGACTCGGCATCGACCAGCACGGTATCGACGATGATCTGCTCGCCCACCACCGCGATGTAAATCGGCAAGCCACCGAAGTCGTTCATTTCCAGCTTGATGCTGGACTCGGAGCCTTGGACCAGAGACAGCGTAATGTCCTTGGACACCACCTCGTCCAGGGCCTGAAGAGCGGTGAAGAGGCGATCGATATTCCAGTTGGTACCTGCGCTCATGAAATTCTCCGACATGAATGAACCAGCCAGAATCGGCTGGCGAAGCTGTTTCTCCATTTGCTTGAGCAGGCTTCGATTTTCGGGAAGCACCCAAGTCTCGTGTTTCACATAGCCGGCGGCCGCCAGGCCTGCGCGCATCTGCTTCATGTAGAAGCTCGATGGCTTTTTGACCGACGGTTTCAAGCGCTCTCCTTGAAGACGGGTTGAATCGGTATCGGCCCCTGGGGACGGGCTCGATGGAGAGCTGCTTTTCATGGTGCTGACCTCGCTGTGAAAAACTCACGCGTGAGAAAATCTACAGGCAATTTTCAGCAGGCTCAATAGCTCACGCGTGAGATTTTTTGTCGTACTTCTTTCACTGACACTAAAGGTCGCTGCTGCTAAATGACCGAAATTGTCACCTTTGAGTTGACGGTATTACCCATATCAGACGATTTATCATGCCGTCACCACCCATTAATCTGTGCCCATGTTGAACGCAACGCCCTAACCCACTTAAACAAAAAGGATTCAACCATGAGCACTGCAACCTACAACCGCCTCAACAAAGACGACGCCATCGTACTGCTGGTCGACCACCAGACCGGCCTGATCTCTCTGGTTCAGGACTTCTCGCCCAACGAGTTCAAGAACAACGTACTGGCCCTGGCCGACCTGGCGAAGTTCTTCAACCTGCCGACCATCCTTACCACCAGTTTCGAACAAGGCCCCAACGGCCCGCTGGTGCCGGAGCTGAAAGAGATGTTCCCGGACGCGCCGTACATCGCCCGCCCTGGCCAGATCAATGCGTGGGACAACGAAGACTTCGTCAAAGCGATCAAAGCCACCGGCCGCAAGCAGATCATCATTGCCGGTGTAGTCACGGATGTCTGCGTAGCGTTCCCGACCTTGTCGGCGCTGGCGGAAGGGTTTGAGGTGTTTGTGGTAACCGATGCATCCGGCACGTTCAACACCACGGTGCAGCAAGCGGCGTGGAGCCGGATGACACAAGCCGGTGCACAGTTGATGAACTGGTTCTCGGTGGCTTGTGAGCTGCATCGCGACTGGCGTAACGATATCGAAGGGCTGGGCAATCTACTGTCTCAGCGTATCCCGAACTATCGCAACTTGATGAATGGGTATGCGGCGCTGACGGCGCATCAGAAGTAAGCCAGCCTTACCGTGCGATAAGCCTGCCCTGAAAAGCAGGCTTTCGTTATTCAACCGAGCTTCCAACTTTGAGAACCACAGCGCACTGCTCTTCAATCAGCATAATCGCCATTTGAAGTAGCCCCCAACTGTGATTGGGGCTGACTATTGCGCGACCTTCATAAGCCCTTTCTGATTTTCCCCACCGTTCATCCAGCCGCTTTTTACTGCGGCAGACTCCGACGCCTTGCCCTCTGCCGAGACGTCACGGATGACCCACGCTTCCCACATTGCCTCTATCGAACATGAGCTGGATGGCTTTCATCAGAGCCTGGTGACTTATCGCCAGCAGATGGGCGCCTGGTATTCGCGGACGGTGGATTCGGTGAGCCATGCGGCAGATATGCCGTCGTTGCTGGGGATGGATCGGGTGTTGCGCGTCGGTGACTCGCAGACAACCGTGAGCATGAGCGACGCTAACTTTATCGGCAGTGTTGCCGTGTGCCAGTTGGGCGGCGAGCTGAAGATAGAGAGCAAATTCGACTCAGTGTATGACGTGCCGATTGGCGACATTCCGGTCGAGGTGATCGGGCTGGATGACGGCAGTTCCACGCGGGTCATGTTGGATGAGCACGGCAGGGGCTCACACCACTGCGCCGCTGGCGGGCGCTATCAGGTGCGGGTACAGGGTGGCGTTTCCCAGGAGCAGGTTGACGCGTTGTTCGCCTCCTACGCCGGGCTGATGGCGGACCTGGAGCGGTGGCTTCGCGAACAGTGGCAAGGCTTCAAGCCGCATTGGCAGCAGTCCACGGCCAGTGCGATTGGCAGCGGCGTGCTGGCGGGCAGTTGGGCCGCGATCCGGGACGTGTGGGACAGCATCAAGCTGGTGCAGGCGATTCTTGAAAACCCGATGAAGTACGTCGAACAGCTGGGAGCCGAAGCGGCCAAGCTGGCACAAGTTGCCACCGATGCGCCCAAGGTCATGGAACAGGCAATGTTGCTCGCCAGTGATGAGGCGGCGCTGTTCCTGCTGGTGCGCACGGCGATGATCTGGTTGGACGCATTGCCGCCCAGTGAGATTGCGCAAGTGGCCGCTGAGTTTGTGGTGTCGCTGCTGATTGACCTGGTGATTGGCGCGGTGCTGACCATCGCATTGCCGGCGGCAGCTGTGGCGTATTTGAGCCTGCGGTTGGCCAGGTATGGCGCACAGATTGTTAAAGCGGCTGTTGGTTTTGTTCAGAGCGTGCTGGCGATTCTGACGAGGTTCACGCAGGCGGTGGATCGCTACAAGGCGGTGGCGGTTCGCGGTGTGGTCGGCAGTGTGAAGCAAGGCACGCTGCAGATGCGCTGGCGGGCGCGGCAGAACTCGGTGCTGAAGCAAAAAGAGCCTGTGGATGATGTGCCTGCTGTATCAACGAACTCGAAGGGCGATGCGACGGCTTCTTCGGATAAGACCGTCACCAATGGCTGCCCCGTGTCGATGGTCACCGGCGAGGAATTGCTGACCCTGACTGACGGTGTTCTGGATGGGGTGTTGCCGTTCGAGTGGACACGCCTGTATCGCACCAGTGCGGTGGAAGTCGATGTAGGGCTAGGGGTTGGCTGGAGCCATGGGCTGGCACAGCGGCTGGTGGTTTCAGGCGATTCGGTGGTGTGGACCGACCATGAAAATCGCTCTATCTCGTTTCCAATCCCCACCGTTGCGCGACCGGCAATCACCAATAGCCTGGCCGAAGCGGCGATCTATCTGGGCGCTTCGCCGGATGAGCTGGTGCTGGCCCAGGCGTCGCGGTTCTACCACTTTCGCGATGGTGTGCTGACAGCGATCAGCGATGCGTATGACAACCGCCTGCGAATTTTCCGCGATGTGCTCGGGCGTATCGAGCGGGTGGATAACGGGGTGGGTCGCTCGTTGTTTCTGCGCTATGGGGCTGGGCGCATTGTCGCGGTGGACTACCAGATTCAGCGCGCCGAAGGCCGTGGTCCGTATGTCTGGACGACTGAGCAAAACGTCGTTTCCTACGCCTATGACGACCTGGGCCGACTGGTCTCGGCGACCAATGCCGTCGGCGAAAGCGAGGTGTACCGCTACGACGATCGGCACGTCATTGTGGAACGCGGCCTGGCCGGCGGGGCTAGTTTCTTCTGGGCGTGGGAACGCTCCGGCAAGGCGGCGCGCTGTGTGCGGCACTGGGCCAGCTTCTCGCAGATGGACACGCGCTATGTGTGGGGCGATGACGGCCAGGTCACGGTGCACAACGCCGATGGCAGCCAGGAAATCTATGTCCACGATGACCGTGCGCGATTGGTGCAACGCATCGATCCCGATGGCGCGCAGCACTTCAAATCCTACGATGCCCAAGGGCGGTTGACGGTCGAACAAGACCCGCTGGGCGCGGTGACGGCCTATCAGTACGACGAAGCCGGACGCTTAGTGGCGTTGTTTCCTGGGGAAGATGAGCCCACTACGTACGAGCATGACCACGGGTTCGTACGCGTGGTGCGTCGGGGTGAGGCGGTCTGGAAATACGAGCGTAACGATCAGGGCGATGTCATTCGTAAGATCGATCCTGACGGTCACGTTACCGACTACAGCTATAACAAACATGGGCAACTGACCGGCGTCTGGTACCCGGATCACAGCTGCCATCGCTTGGTGTGGAATGAGCGCGGGCAACTGATTGAGGAGCAGTTGCCCAATGGCGGCATCAGGCGCTATCGCTACGACGACCTGGGCCGCGAGGTGGCGCGCGAAGATGAACACGGCGCGCTGACCCAGTATCAGTGGGACGCTGTGGGTCGACTGACTCGTCTGACCCTGCCAGGCGGTGCCACCCGCGAATACAGCTACAACCCCTACGGAAAAATCACCGCCGAACGTGACGAACTCGGCCACGTCACCCGCTACGACTACGCCGACGGCCTGCACCTGATCAGCCGTCGCCTGAATGCCGATGGCACTCAGGTCCAGTACCGCTATGACAACGCCCGATTACTGCTCACCGAAATTGAAAACGAAGTCGGCGAGACCTACCGGCTCGACTACCACCCCAACGGCCTGATCCAACAGGAAGTCGGGTTTGATGGGCAGCGCACCGCTTACGTTTACGACCTCAACGGCAACCTGCAGCAAAAGACCGAATACGGCGACGACGGCAGTCAGCTCGTCACTCGTTACGAACGCGACCATGCCGGACGCCTGGTACGAAAAATCCTGCCCGATGACAGCGTCGTTGAATATACCTACGACCGCCAGGGCAATCTCCTCAGCGTCGACGACGGCCATTGGGCGTTGGCCTACGAGTACGACCGCCAAAACCGTCTCACCGCCGAACACCAGGGCTGGGGCACCCTGCGCTATGGCTACGACGCCTGCG
>NZ_LEKF01000031.1:0-73935 GCF_001029595.1 Pseudomonas sp. ARP3 | reverse complement strand
TGGAACCACCTGATCCCATCCCGAACTCAGAAGTGAAACGATGCATCGCCGATGGTAGTGTGGGGTTTCCCCATGTGAGAGTAGGTCATCGTCAAGATTAAATTCCGAAACCCCAATTGCGAAAGCAGTTGGGGTTTTGTTTTGCGCGCTCGAAAAGCCGTGGGCATCATCAGCGCCGACTTCGGTGCTAAAGTCCATACCCCCGATTTTGCTTTCCCAAGGAAGCTGTTATGCCGGATGCGATGTCCCTCAGCGCTGGATTCATGGTGGTTCACGGTAACCGCTTGGATGAGTTGCGCAGCCTGGTGGTTAGCTGGATGCGCCGGTATCCCCTAGCGCCCCTGGAAAATGAAATTGCATTGGTACAAAGCAACGGTATTGCCCAGTGGCTCAAGCTGGCATTGGCTGAAGATCCGGAAGACGATGACATGGGCGGCTGCGGCATCGCTGCTGCCATCGACGTACAACTCCCCGGCAGTTTTATGTGGCAGCTCTATCGCATGGTCCTGGGGCGTGACGAAATCCCCCCCAAATCCTTGCTCGATAAAGCCCCACTCACTTGGCGGTTGATGCGCCTACTGCCCGAGCTCATTGACCAACCGCACTTCGAGCCGCTGCAGCGCTTCCTAACCCACGACACCGACCTGCGCAAACGCTACCAATTGGCCGAACGCTTGGCCGACCTGTTCGACCAATATCAGGTCTACCGCGCCGACTGGCTTGAAGATTGGGCCGCCGGTCGGCATCAACTGCGCAATGGACGAGGTGAGGCCAAGCCCCTCAGTCCGGCGAACTGCTGGCAAGCCGAGTTATGGCGTGCGCTGCTGCTGGATGTCGGTGAGGAGGGCATGGCCGAAAGCCGTGCCGGCGTGCATCAGCGCTTTATCGAACGCATCAATACCCTCGAGGAAGCTCCACCCGACCTCCCTTCACGGGTCATCGTGTTCGGTATTTCGTCATTGCCCGCCCAGGCTCTCGAAGCACTCGCCGGTCTGGCTCGTTTCAGTCAAGTTCTGTTATGCGTACACAACCCCTGTCGCCACCATTGGTCCGACATCGTCGCCGACAAAGACCTGCTTCGAAACGAATACAAACGCCAAGCACGTAAAGCCGGCATGCCGATCAGTATCGACCCGCAAACCCTGCACCAGCATGCCCATCCGCTGTTGGCTGCTTGGGGCAAACAGGGGCGCGACTACATCAGCCTGCTGGACAGTTACGACGATCCCAATAGCTATCGCGCCGCATTCCGCGATGGACGCATCGATCTGTTCAGCGAGAGCACCCCGACCACGCTGCTCAACCAGTTGCAGGACGATATCCTCGAACTGCGCCCACTCAATGAAACCCGCGATCTATGGCCCGCTGTCGACTTGGAGCATGATTCGTCTATCCGTTTCCACATCGCCCACAGCGCGCAACGTGAAGTCGAAGTGCTGCACGACCAACTCCTGCAGCGCTTCAGTGCCGATCCCACGCTGCGTCCTCGTGACATCATCGTTATGGTCCCGGATGTCGACAGCTACGCGCCGCATATCCGTGCTGTGTTCGGTCAGCTTGAGCGCAACGATCCGCGCTTTATCCCGTTCACCCTGACGGACCAGGGCCAACGCGGCCGCGATCCGTTGCTGATCGCAGTCGAGCATCTACTTAAACTCCCCGACAGCCGCTTCCCCGTCAGCGAAATCCTCGATCTGCTCGACGTTCCCGCCCTGCGCGAACGCTTTGCAATCAAGGAACGCGACCTGCCGACGCTGCATCGCTGGATCGAAGGCGCCGGTATCCGCTGGGGGCTCGACGCGCAACAACGTGCCGGCCTGGGCCTGCCTGCTGAGCTTGAACAGAACAGCTGGCGATTCGGCCTGCGCCGCATGTTGCTGGGGTATGCGGTGGGCAGTGGCGCGGCCTGCGAAGGTATCGAACCTTACGACGAAATTGGCGGCCTCGACGCGGCGCTGATTGGCCCGCTCGTTGCCTTGCTCGATGCGCTGAGTGACGCTCATCAGACCTTGTCCGAGCCAGCAGCGCCGCAGCAATGGGGCGAGCGCTTGCAAGACTTGATGCAGCGGTTCTTCCTGGCCAGTAGTGAACACGATGACTATCTGCTGAGCCAACTGGAACAGCTGCGAGAAACCTGGTTGGAAACCTGTGAGTCCGTCGGCCTGCAGGACGAGTTACCGCTCACCGTGGTCCGCGAAGCCTGGCTCGCCGGTCTGGATCAAGGCCGATTGTCCCAGCGTTTCCTCGCCGGAGCTGTCAATTTCTGCACCCTGATGCCCATGCGTGCCATTCCCTTCAAGCTCGTCTGCCTGCTGGGTATGAACGACGGCGATTACCCTCGCGCCCAGCCACCGCTGGACTTCGACCTGATGGGCAGCGACTACCGCCCAGGCGACCGGTCCCGTCGCGAAGACGACCGTTACTTGTTGCTCGAAGCCCTGCTCTCTGCCCGAGACCAGCTCTACATCAGTTGGGTCGGCCGCAGCATCCGCGACAACAGCGAGCGTCCGGCTTCGGTGCTGATCGGCCAGTTGCGCGATCATCTCGCCAGCGGCTGGAAACACGCGGCAAACGACGCCCCCCTCATTGACGCGCTGACCCAGGAACACCCATTGCAGCCGTTCAGCGCCCGCTACTTCCACGCAGGCGATCCGCTGTTCAGCTACGCCCGCGAATGGCAGGTATTGCACGAGGACGCGCCCGTCACCGGCACGGAGCCGGAATTGGCGCAGCATCAGCAAGAAGAACCTCTAAGTCTCGGTCAGTTGCAGGATTTCCTACGCAACCCGGTTAAACATTTCTTCAGCCAGCGTCTGAAAGTGTTCTTTGAAGCCGCCGAAGTACCTCTGGCCGATGAAGAACCCTTCGTTCTTGATGCTCTGCAACGCTACAGCCTGAGCGACAGCCTGCTCAATGCCGCGCTGAGCCAACCGGAGCACCTCGACCAGGCGCTCAAGGCGCAGGCCCAGCGCCTACAAGGCAGTGGCCTGCTGCCCATGGTTGGTTTCGGCGAATGTCTGCGCAACGAACTGATCGAGCCTTTGCCCGGCCTGCTGCAACGCTACCAGCAACTACTGGCCCTATGGCCAATCCCGCATACCGCGACGGAACCGGTCAGTTTTGAGCATCAGGGGATCAGGTTGGAAGGCTGGATCAGTGGGCTGCATCGGCGCAGTGATGGCGGGTTGCTCAGCGTCAGCACCATTCCTAATAGCATCGGCTCGATCAAGACACGCAAGTGGCATCGTCTGATCCGCCCGTGGGTCAATCATCTGGTGGCCTGCGCTTGCGGGCTGCCGTTGAGTACCGGCCTAGTGGCCAGTGATGACACCTTGCTGCTGGCCCCGCTGGACCCAGCGCTCGCCCAGGATATCCTCGGCCACCTGCTCCTGGCCTGGCACAGTGGCATGCGCAAGCCGCTGCCGGTGGCGGTCAAGACCGCATTCGCCTGGTTGGGCCAGACCGATCCGGCCAAAGCCCATGCCGCGGCGAGCAAAGCCTACGAAGGCGACGGGCTGACCACCGACGGCGAACGCCGGGAAACCCCCGCACTCACGCGCCAATTTCCGGATTACGCAGCCTTGGTGGCCAGCGAAGAATTCGAAGGTTGGTGCGAAACACTGTACCGACCCATGCTTGATGCGCCGTGGCGATCACTTACTGGCGAGGAGGCCCGCGCATGAGCAGCACACCTTTGGCCCTGGCCTTCCCACTCAAAGGTAGCCAGCTGATTGAAGCCAGCGCCGGCACCGGCAAGACCTTCACAATTTCCGCCTTGTACCTGCGCCTGGTGCTTGGCCACGGCGGCGATGCGTGGGGGTTTGGTCGTGAATTGCTGCCGCCGCAGATCCTGGTGGTGACCTTCACCGACGCCGCCACCAAGGAGCTGCGTGAGCGTATCCGCATTCGCCTGGCTGAGGCCGCGCGGTTTTTCCGCGATGAGATCCCGTCGCCCGACGCTCTGATCGCCGACCTGCGTGTGCACTATGCGCCTGAGCAGTGGCCCGCCTGCGCTAACCGCCTGGACATCGCTGCCCAGTGGATGGACGAAGCGGCTGTGTCCACCATCCACAGTTGGTGTCAGCGCATGCTGCGCGAACATGCGTTCGACAGCGGCAGCCTGTTTACCCAGACATTGGAAACCGATCACAGCGACCTGCTCGGCGAAGTACTGCGCGATTACTGGCGGCTGTTCTGCTACCCGATGCACGACGATGCCCTCAACTGGGTGCGCACTCATTGGGGCGGCCCCGCTGCGCTGATGCCGCGCGTGCGCGCGCTGTTCGGCAGCGAGCGTCCCAGCGACGAAACCCGCGATCCCGCCGAGTTGATCAACGCCTGTTTGCAGGAGCGCCGCGAAGCGCTGGTCGCCCTCAAAGCGCCCTGGCAGCAATGGGCCGCCGAACTGCGCGATCTTTGCCTGCAGGCCGTGGCTGCCAAAGCCGTCGACGGTCGCAAGATGCAAGCGCGCTATTTCGAGCCCTGGTTCGAAAAAATCAGTGCCTGGGCAAGCGACGAAACCCAGGAGCAACTGGACATCGGCACCGGCTTCACACGCCTTACGCCCGAGGGCATGGCCGAAGCTTGGAAAGGCGAGCCGCCCCGGCATCCCGGTATCGATGCCATGGCCAACCTCAAAGCCAGCCTTGACGCGTTGCCCACCCCGGACGCCGCCGTGTTGCAACACGCCGCCGCCTGGGTGGGTAAACGCTTCGAAGAGGAAAAACGCCGACGCGCCGAAATGGGCTTCGATGACATGCTGATCCGCCTCAATGCGGCCCTCCAAGCAGAGGGCGGCGAGCGCCTGGCCAGCGTGATCCGCGAGCAATTCCCAGTCGCGTTGATCGATGAATTCCAGGACACCGATCCGGTGCAATACAGCATTTTCGACAGCATCTATCGCATCGAAGAAAACCACCTGGATAGCGGCCTGTTCCTGATCGGTGACCCCAAGCAAGCGATCTACGCTTTCCGTGGCGCCGACATTTACACCTACCTGCGCGCACGTAAATCCACACTCGGCCGCCATCACACCCTGGGCACCAACTTCCGCTCCAGCCATGCCATGGTCGACGCAGTGAATCATGTGTTCCAGCGTGCGGAGTCCGGGCGCGGTGCGTTTCTGTTCCGCGAGCCGAATGGCGATAACCCGGTGCCGTTCCAGCCGGTATTGTCCCAAGGCCGCAAAGAGACCTTGCTGGTCGACGGCCAGCCTGTGCCGGCGATGAACCTCTGGCACTTGGCAACCGACAAGCCGATTTCCAACGCGGTGTACCGCCAGCAGCTGGCTGCTGCTTGTGCTACGCAGATTGTTGAGCTGCTCAATGCCGGGCAGCAAGGCAAGGCCGGTTTCCTACAGCCGGACGCCAGCTTCAAAGGTGTATTGCCGTCGGATATCGCCATCCTGGTCCGCGACGGCAAGGAGGCCCAAGCCGTGCGTGCGGAATTGGCCGCTCGGGGTGTGCGAAGCGTGTACCTGTCCGATAAGGACTCGGTGTTTGCCGCCCAGGAAGCCCATGACCTGTTGGCCTGGCTCAAGGCCTGCGCCGAGCCGGATATGGAGCGCCCCCTGCGTGCCGCCCTGGCGTGTGTCACGTTGAATCTGTCGCTGCCCGAACTGGAGCGTCTGAATCAGGACGAATTGGCGTGGGAAAGCCGCGTTATGCAGTTTCGCGGTTACCGTGCGATTTGGCGCACCCAAGGCGTGCTACCGATGCTGCGGCGTTTGCTGCACGACTTCAAATTGCCGCAAACCCTGATCGCCCGCAGCGACGGCGAACGTGTGTTGACCAACCTGTTGCACTTGAGCGAACTGCTGCAACAGGCCGCCTCGGAGCTGGACGGCGAACAAGCGTTGATCCGCCACCTGGCCGAGCATCTGGCGCTCTCGGGTCAAGCCGGTGAAGAGCAGATCCTACGCCTGGAAAGCGATGAGCAATTGGTCAAAGTGGTCACCATCCACAAATCCAAAGGTCTGGAATACGACCTGGTGTTTCTGCCGTTTATTTGTTCGACCAAACCCGTGGACGGCAGCCGCCTGCCGCTGCACTACCACGATGAACATGGCAAATCCCAGGTCAGCCTGCGCCCGACCGCCGAGCTGATTGCCCAGGCTGACGACGAGCGGCTGGCCGAAGACCTGCGCTTGTTTTATGTCGCCCTGACCCGCGCCAAGCACGCGTGCTGGCTGGGCATCGCCGACCTCAAGCGCGGCAACAGCAGTAGTTCGGTCCTGCACTTGTGTGCGCTGGGCTATTTGCTTGGCGGCGGCAATGTGCTGCGCGAGTCGGCGGGCCTGGCCCGTTGGCTGCTGGATTTGCAGGACGGTTGCCCAGCCATCCATTACGCCCAAGTGCCTGAGGCGCAAGAGGTGCTGTTCCACCCGCCGCGCAACCAGGCCACGCTGCTCGCGCCGTTGTTGCCCAGCCGCAAGGCGGCGGAAAACTGGTGGATTGCTTCCTACAGCGCGCTGCGTATTGGCGACAGCCTGAGCAGCCCGACCCTCGAAGCGCCCGAAAACCCACAAGCGCAAAAGCTGTTCGATGACGAGCGCCTGGACCCGGATGCACCGCGTGAAGTGGCAGCGTCTGGTGGCGACATTCACCGTTTCCCACGCGGCCCCAACCCCGGTACCTTCCTGCACGGTTTGCTGGAATGGGCGGGTGAAGAAGGCTTCAACGTGACGCCGCAGGCCATCGAACAAGCCGTCGGCGCGCGTTGCAATCGGCGCAACTGGGAGGGGTGGATCGTTACCCTCAGTGCCTGGCTGGGCCATCTGCTGCACACGCCACTGCCTGTGGATAACGGTCGCGTGGCCTTGAGCGGCTTGCGGCACTATCAGATCGAGATGGAGTTCTGGTTCGCCAGTCATAAGGTCGATGTGCTCGCCCTGGATAAACTGGTGTGTCAGTACACCCATGACGGCGTCGCCCGGGTGGCTGCCGAACCAGTGCTGCTCAACGGCATGTTCAAGGGGTTTATCGACCTGACGTTCGAACACGATGGCCGCTACTACGTGGCCGACTACAAATCCAACTGGCTCGGGCCTGACGATTCGGCCTACACCCCGCAAGCCATGGAACAGTCGATCCTTGAGCATCGGTATGACCTGCAATATGTCCTCTACCTACTGGCCCTGCATCGCCAGCTCAAGGCACGGTTGCCCGACTACGATTACGACCGCCACATTGGCGGCGCACTGTATCTGTTCCTGCGCGGCACCCAGTCTGCCAGCCAAGGCGCGTATTTCACCCGGCCGCCACGGGCGCTGATCGAAGGCCTGGACCTGTTGTTCCAAGGCAAACCGCTGCCACCCAAAACTGAGCCGGCCTGGGAACAAGGAGTGCTGTTATGAGCCTGTCGCCATTACCGCTGGAGGCACTAGCGCCGCTGGAACGCTCCGCCGATCTGGTGCAATTACTGGAACGCTGGGTCGAGCGCGGCTGGTTGCGGGCGCTGGATAAGGCTTTCGTTGGCTTCCTGCACGAACTCGATCCCCAGGCCGATCCTCTAGTGTTGCTCGCGGCGGCGTTGACCAGCCACCAATTGGGTCACGGGCACGTCTGCCTTGATCTGTTCGAAACCCTAAAGGCGCCGGATTTTGCCCTGTCCCTACCGCCCGAAGGCGACCTGCAGACCGGCGCGATGTTGCTTCCGTCGCAGTTGCTCGATGGCCTCGATGGCGCCCATTGGTGCCATGCACTGGCCGCCAGTTCGTTGGTCGCCCTTGCACTCGACGGCAGTGAAGCGGCACAAAGCCGGCCTCTGGTGCTGTCGGGGAAACGTCTGTACCTGCGGCGCTACTGGACCTACGAGCGACGCATCGATTCCGCATTGCGCCAGCGCCTGGCGACACAGGAAAACTTCACCGCCGATTTGCCCGAGCGGCTCAATGGTCTGTTCGCTCAACCCGCGCCCGACGGCGTAGTGGACTGGCAGAAACTCGCCTGCGCCCTGGCCACCCGAGGGGCGTTCAGTATCGTCACCGGCGGCCCCGGCACCGGCAAGACCACCACTGTGGTGCGCCTGCTCGCGCTGTTGCAGGCGCCGGCGGTGGAATCCGGCAGCCCGCTGCGCATTCGCCTGGCCGCTCCCACTGGCAAAGCCGCGGCGCGCCTGACCGAATCCATCAGCCAGCAAGTGCTGTCGCTGAGTGTTCCCGATACGGTGCGGGAAAAGATCCCGACCCAAGTCACCACCGTCCACCGTTTGCTGGGCAGTCGCCCTGGCACTCGGCATTTCCGTCACCATGCGGGCAACTTGCTGCCCCTGGATGTACTGGTGGTGGATGAAGCCTCGATGATCGACCTGGAGATGATGGCCAATCTGCTGGACGCGCTGCCGCCTCACGCCCGTCTGGTATTGCTGGGCGACAAGGATCAACTGGCCTCGGTGGAAGCCGGTGCCGTGCTCGGCGATTTATGCCGCGACGCCGAAGCCGGTTGGTACAGCCCCGACACGCGCCAGTGGCTACAAGCCGTCAGCGGTGAAGACCTCAGCACCAGCGGCCTGAGCGAAGACCTGGACCACAGCCACCCCCTGGCGCAACAAGTGGTGATGCTGCGCTATTCGCGGCGGTTCGGCGAAGGTAGCGGCATCGGCCAACTGGCGCGCTGGGTCAACCAGCAAAAAGCCGAAGAGGCCCGCAAGCTGCTGGCCGCGCGCAGCCACAGCGACCTGTTCTGCGTCAGCCTCAAGGGCGAACACGACCACGCGCTTGAGCGCCTGGTGCTGGACGGGCAGGGCGGCGGTGCCGAGGGCTATCGCTATTACCTGAACCTGCTGCAATCGGCGCGTCCGTCACCCGCCACCCCCCGTGACGACCACGCCTGGACGGCCTGGGCGCAGCAATTGTTGCAGGCCTTCGACGCGTTCCAATTGCTCTGCGCCGTGCGCAAAGGTCCGTGGGGTGTGGAGGGGTTGAATCTGCGAATCACCGCGGCGCTGCGTAAAGTGCGGCTGATCGAGGGTGACGAGCAATGGTACGAAGGTCGCCCGGTGCTGATGACGCGCAACGACTACGGCCTGGGCCTGATGAATGGCGATATCGGCATCGCCCTCAAACTGCCCGAAAGCGACGGTGGCCCTCAGGTGCTACGGGTGGCTTTCCCACGTAATGACGGCCAGGGCGGCGTGCGATTCGTGCTGCCCAGCCGCCTGAACGATGTGGAAACCGTGTACGCCATGACCGTGCACAAATCCCAAGGCTCGGAATTCACCCACACTGCGCTGATCCTGCCCGACGCCCTGAACCCGGTGTTGACCAAAGAATTGATATACACCGGCATCACCCGCGCCAAGCGCTGGTTCAGCCTGATCGAGCCGCGCGGCGGTGTGTTTGAGGAAGCGGTGCGGCGCAAGGTCAAGCGCTTGAGTGGGTTAATGCTGGAGTTGGATCAAGGCGCCTAAAAAATTGACTGATAGGTCATCTAATATTTCTGATTCTACTGCCTGAATTTTCTGAAAAAATAGCGGACCTCGCGAAGGCACTGCCTCGCGGGGTTTTCCGCCGCTGTGCTATCGTTGCGGCATCACCCCACGAAAACACCTGAGAGAATCGCAGCATGAACGTGGCTGTCTCGCCCACAGAGTGCCGTTGGAGCTGGAGACGCCTGCTGCTGATGGCGCTGCTGTGTGCGCTGGCGCCATACGGGTTTGCGGACGTCCCGGCCACCGAGGGTATGGCCGCGCAGCGTGCCCAGGCGGTCACTCAGGTGGTACTCGGTATTCTCAGTTACGCGCGCTGGCCGGTGGAGCCGGCGCAATTGCGCCTGTGTATCGTCGGGCCCACCCAATACACCGATGACCTGATCAAAGGCACCATCCAGGCGACCGGTCGTCCGGTTGTGGTGCAGCGCCTGTTGGTCAACCATCCCGATATCGTCAACGCCTGCGACGCGGTGTACATCGGCAAACTTACCGCCGATGAGCGCAGCCAATTGTTTGCCTCGTTGATCGGCCACCCGGTGCTCAGCATCAGCGAAGGCGGCGACCAGTGCACCGTCGGCAGCTTGTTTTGCCTGCGCGTAAGCGATGAACAAGTGTCGTTCGAGGTCAACCTCGACTCGGTGGCACGCAGCGGCGTGCGCATTCACCCCAGCGTGCTGCAACTGTCCCGCCGCCGGGCGCCTGCTCCATGACCCATGTGAAAGTGCGACCTAGCCTGCGCTCGGTTATCGGCCGTGGTCATTTGATCCTGGCTCTGGTGGCGGTAACCCTGGCCAGTGTGTCCCTGACCCTGCTCGGCGTGCTGGCGCTGCGCGTCTATGCCGAACACAACTTGCACCTTATCGCACGCTCCATCACTTACACCGTGGAAGCTGCGGTGGTGTTCAACGACCGCGCCGCAGCCACCGAGGCACTGAGCCTGATTGCGTCCACCGAAGAGGTGGCCGATGCCGACGTTTTCGACGCCAACGGCAAGTTACTGGCCCACTGGGCACGCCCCGAAACCGGCATGCTCTCGCGGGTGGAACTGGCACTGGCGCATGCCCTGCTTGAACAGCCGATCAACCAACCGATCCTGCACCAGGGCCGCACCGTCGGCAGTATCCACCTGACCGGCCACGGCGGCAGCCTGCTGCGCTTCCTGCTCAGCGGTCTGGCCGGGATTCTGATCTGCACCGCCCTCAGCGCCTGGGTCGCATTACACCTGGCCCGACGACTGCTGCGCGGGATCACCGTGCCGTTGCAAAGCCTGGCCGCCGTGGCTCACGCCGCTCGCAGCGAGCGGGATTTTGATCGACGTGTACCGCCCGCGCGCATCGCCGAACTCGACAGCCTGGGCAGTGACTTCAATGCCTTGCTCGGCGAAATGGAAGCTTGGCAAAGCCACCTGCAAAGCGAAAACGAAACCCTGGCTCACCAGGCCAACCACGACAGCCTGACCGGCCTGCCCAACCGGGCGTTCTTCGAAGGTCGGCTGATTCGAGCCCTGCGCGGCGCGGCCAAGCTCGACGAGCGGGTCGCGGTATTGTTCCTCGACAGCGATCGCTTCAAAGACATCAACGACAACTTCGGCCACGCCGCCGGCGACGCTGTGCTGGTGGCTGTCGCTGCCCGTGTGCGCGCGCAACTGCGTGACGGTGACCTGGTGGCGCGCCTGGGCGGTGACGAGTTCGCCATCCTGCTTGCGCCGTTGCACAAGGCCGAGGACGCGCAACGCATCGCTGACAAGATCATCGCCAGCATGGACATGCCGATTGAGGTGCCGGGTGGCTCTCAAGTGCTGACGTCGCTCAGCATCGGCATTGCCATTTACCCCGAGCATGGCGCCACACCCGGCACCTTGCTCAATGCCGCCGACGCGGCGATGTACCAGGCCAAACGTCTGTCCCTGGGCGGCCAGCACACGGCGGAGTCGGAGCACTCTGCTGTTAACGTTCAACACAGGAGTTGATCCCTTGTTCTCGACTGCACGCGTTCTGTTTCTTACTGTGCTGGTGGCCTTGTTGGCCCTCGGCGGCTGTCAGACACAACCCCCTAAAGGCCTGACCCCGGCGCAAGTCGCGGTACTCAAACAACAGGGCTTTGAACTCACGGATGACGGCTGGGCATTCGGTCTGTCGGGCAAAGTGCTGTTCGGCAGCGACATCGAAACCCTCAACCCGCCGAGCACCGCGATCGTCCAACGCATCGGCAAAGCCCTGCTCGGCGTGGGCATAGAGCGCGTACGCGTGGACGGCCACACCGACGCCTCCGGCAAAGAAGCCTACAACGAGCAACTCTCCCTGCGCCGCGCCAAAAGCGTGGCCACGGTGCTGACGGGCGTCGGTATGAAAGAAGAAAACATCCAACTGCGCGGCTTGGGCAGCAGCCAGCCCGTGGCATCCAACGATACAGCCGCAGGGCGCACCGAAAATCGGCGGGTGGCGATTGTGGTGATTGCCGACTGAGCGGTTTCGGGTGCTTCAACCTGAATGCCGATCAAGTATGAGCTTGCTCCCGGTAGCGGTGGGTCAGCAACACAGGTATCGACTGAGCAGGCCCCATCGGGGGCAAGCCCCCTCCCACCTCGAATGCATTGCAGGTTGAATACCTGGCTGACGAAACCAGATCAAATGTGGGAGGGGGCTTGAACCCGATGGCGGCGTGGCTGACCCACGGCTAGTCCCTACCCACCGGTTGGTCTGGTTTCGGCCGATTAATCCGCAAACCGCATCTCCCGCGTTTCCCCCATCAACAACCCCCGGTTCTGCTCGGTCACTTCCCGGATGTAGTCCCACAACAACGTAATCCGCTTCAGCTTCCTTAAGTCCTCCCGGCAATACATCCAAAACTGGCGCGTGATCGTGATTTGCTCCCCCAGCACCGGCAACAAGCGTGGGTCTTGTGCCGCCAGGAAGCACGGCAGTATCGCCATCGAGCGGCCCTGTTGTGCCGCGACGTACTGTGCAATCACGCTGGTGCTGCGCAGGCTGGCGCTGGCGCCAGGGACTACGTTGGCCAGGTAGAGCAGCTCGGAGCTGAAGGCCAGGTCATCGACGTAACTGATAAACGGGTGGGTGGCCAGGTCCGCCGGGCGTTGGATCGGCGGATGTTGGTCGAGGTAATCCTGGGTGGCGTACAACTGCAGGGTGTAGTCGCACAGTTTGCAGCACACGTACGGCCCGTGTTCCGGGCGTTCCAGGGCGATGACGATGTCGGCTTCGCGCTTGGACAGGCTGATGAAATGGGGCAGGGGCAGGATGTCGACGGAGATCGCCGGGTAGGTGTCGACAAAGTGGCTCAATTGCGGCGTGACGAAGAAGCTGCCGAAGCCTTCGGTGCAGCCCATGCGCACATGCCCGGACAGTGCGACACCGGAGCCGGACACCTGCTCGCAGGCCATGTGCAGGGTGCTTTCAATGGACTCGGCGTAGCCCAGCAATCGTTGGCCTTCGGGGGTGAGTACAAAGCCGTTGGTGCGGGATTTTTCGAACAGCAGCGTGCCCAATGACACTTCCAGCGAACTGATGCGCCGCGACACCGTGGTGTAGTCCACCGCCAGGCGCTTGGCGGCGACGCTGGCCTTGCGGGTGCGGGCCACTTCGAGGAAAAACTTCAGGTCATCCCAGTTCAGGGAGCCCAGCGACGTGATGTTTTTTTGCATATTG
This sequence comes from Pseudomonas sp. ARP3, assembly GCF_001029595.1. Lineage (NCBI taxonomy): Bacteria > Pseudomonadati > Pseudomonadota > Gammaproteobacteria > Pseudomonadales > Pseudomonadaceae > Pseudomonas > Pseudomonas sp. ARP3. The sequence continues at coordinate 60,841 of NZ_LEKF01000031.1, read as the reverse complement.
GTCCGGCTTTTATGTGCGTTCTTATTAGAGATTTGCACATCTATACTCCAAAAACAGTCCGAACGCCTCATTCTTCAAGGCGGTTCAACGCCTTGGTTCTCTGCATATAAATAAGAATTGGAGACCACATGAACGCATCTGCCGAAATTTCCGTACAACCGGTCAAGTTGCTGATCAACGGTGAGTGGGTCGAGTCCAAGACCACCCAATGGCAAGACATCGTCAACCCCGCCACTCAGCAAGTGCTGGCCAAAGTCCCGTTTGCCACCGCCGATGAAGTCAACGCCGCCATCGATGCCGCCCATCGCGCCTTCCAGACCTGGAAGCTGACGCCGATCGGCGCGCGCATGCGCATCATGCTCAAACTGCAGGCGTTGATTCGCGAACATTCCAAACGCATCGCCGTCGTCCTCAGCGCCGAGCAGGGTAAGACTATTGCCGATGCCGAGGGCGATATTTTCCGTGGCTTGGAAGTGGTGGAGCACGCCTGTTCCATCGGTACCCTGCAAATGGGCGAGTTCGCCGAGAACGTCGCCGGTGGCGTCGATACCTACACCCTGCGCCAGCCCATCGGCGTGTGTGCGGGCATTACCCCGTTCAACTTCCCGGCGATGATTCCGCTATGGATGTTCCCGATGGCCATCGCCTGTGGTAACACCTTCGTCCTCAAACCGTCCGAACAGGACCCACTATCGACCATGCTGCTGGTGGAGCTGGCGCTGGAAGCCGGCGTACCGGCCGGTGTGCTCAACGTGGTGCATGGCGGCAAGGACGTGGTAGATGCACTGTGCACCCATAAGGACATCAAGGCGGTGTCCTTCGTCGGCTCCACCGCCGTCGGCACCCATGTGTATGACCTGGCCGGCAAGCACGGCAAGCGCGTGCAATCGATGATGGGCGCCAAGAACCACGCCGTCGTGCTGCCGGATGCCAACCGCGAACACACCCTCAATGCCTTGGTCGGCGCCGGTTTCGGTGCGGCAGGCCAGCGCTGCATGGCCACCTCCGTGGTGGTGCTGGTGGGGGCGTCCAAGCAATGGCTGCCGGACCTGAAGACGCTGGCACAGAAGCTCAAGGTCAACGCCGGCAGCGAAGCCGGCACCGATGTCGGCCCGGTGATTTCCAAGCGCGCCAAGGCACGCATCCTGGAATTGATCGAAAGCGGTGTACAGCAAGGCGCCAAGCTCGAATTGGACGGTCGCGACATCCAGGTACCGGGTTTCGAGCAGGGCAACTTTGTCGGCCCGACCCTGTTCTCGGGCGTGACCACGGACATGCGCATCTACACCGAAGAAATCTTCGGCCCGGTGCTGGTGGTGATTGAAGTCGACACCCTTGATGAGGCCATCGCCCTGGTCAACGCCAACCCGTTCGGCAATGGCACCGGCCTGTTTACCCAGAGTGGGGCGGCGGCGCGTAAATTCCAGAGCGAAATCGACGTGGGCCAGGTGGGTATCAACATCCCGATCCCAGTGCCGGTGCCGTTCTTCAGCTTCACCGGTTCCCGTGGTTCCAAGCTCGGTGACCTCGGCCCCTACGGTAAGCAAGTGGTGCAGTTCTACACCCAGACTAAAACCGTCACGAGCCGCTGGTTCGACGACGACACGGTCAACGATGGCGTCAACACCACCATCAACCTGCGCTGATTCCGGGAGACCCTCATGAAGATTGCATTTATCGGTTTGGGCAACATGGGCGCGCCCATGGCCCGCAACTTGATCAAGGCCGGCCACGCGCTGAACCTGTTCGACCTCAACCAGACCGTGCTCAAGGAACTCGCCGAACTGGGCGGTACCATTAGCGACTCGCCACGCCATGCGGCCCAGGGCGCGGAGCTGGTGATTACCATGCTGCCCGCCGCCGCCCATGTGCGCAGCGTGTGGCTGAATGACGATGGCGTACTCGCCGGTATCGGTAGCGGCGTGCCGGCGGTGGATTGCAGCACCATCGACCCGCAGACTGCTCGCGACGTGGCCGCAGCGGCAGCCAAACACGGCGTGGCGATGGCCGACGCGCCCGTCTCCGGCGGCACCGGCGGCGCCCAGGCGGGTACGCTGACCTTTATGGTCGGTGCCACCCCGGAACTGTTCGCTACCCTGCAACCGGTGCTGGGGCAAATGGGCCGCAACATCGTGCATTGCGGTGAAGTAGGTACTGGTCAGATCGCCAAGATCTGCAACAACCTGTTGCTGGGCATCAGCATGGTGGGCGTCAGCGAAGCCATGGCTTTAGGCGATGCGCTGGGGATCGACACCCAGGTGCTTGCGGGCATTATCAACAGCTCCACCGGGCGCTGCTGGAGTTCCGACACTTACAACCCGTGGCCAGGCGTGATCGAAACTGCCCCGGCGTCTCGCGGCTATACCGGCGGTTTCGGCGCGGACCTGATGCTCAAGGACTTGGGTTTGGCCACCGAAGCTGCCCGCCAGGCCAAGCAACCGGTGATTCTGGGCGCTGTGGCCCAACAGTTGTATCAATCCATGAGCCAGCGCGGGGAGGGCGGCAAGGACTTCTCGGCGATTGTTAACAGCTATCGCAAGCCTAAGTAGATCCTACGCAAAGGAAACTGCGTGGTGAGCAGGACCAGCCCGCTCACCACCAACCTGCCCAATCCCCCCATAAGCGGGTGATTACTCAGGCGAACACAAAATACTTACGCACCGTCTCGACCACTTCCCACGTTCCCTTCATTCCTGGCTCCACCACAAAGATATCCCCAGCCCGCAAGTGAATCGGCTCCATCCCCTCAGGCGTGATCACGCAGTAGCCTTCCTGGAAGTGGCAGTACTCCCACTTCACGTATTCCACGTACCACTTGCCTGGGGTGCAGATCCAAGTGCCCATGATCTTGCTGCCGTCTTCGCTGGTGTAGGCGTTAAGGTTGACGGTGTGCGGGTCGCCTTCGAGCTTCTCCCATTTGCAGGCATCCAGGACCGGCAAGGGATGGGTGTCGCGCAGTACGGTAATGGGCTTGGACATGATGACTCCGAGGCAAGGAAACGAGAGTCGAACCCTATAGCGTCGCCAGCACCCTCAGTGGTCTGAACTCGACATCGGGATGTCCAGAAGCGCAGATGAATAGGGTGTTATTGGCACGGCGAGGTCAGTGTGGGAGGGGCTTGCCCCCGTTGGCGGCGTCACAACGGGCACCTGGATCAACTGGCTCGCTGAGTCGGGGGCAAGCCCCCTCCCACATTAGGCGACATATTCGAGCGTGAATACGCCTGTTTCTCGCAGTAAGTGCGAAAGAACTCCCTTCTTACGCCAGATTTTGCAAGAAAATTCACAGCAGGCCCTCGTATCATTCACCCCAGTAACGACCGAGAGCCTTGAGCATGAACCCAATAAAAACGTGGTGGGACATCAGCCCGCCCTTGAGCGCGGCCACGCCCACCTGGCCGGGCGATACGCCGTTTCAGGAAGAACGCGTATGGCAGTTCGGCCCGGAGTGTCCGGTGAATGTCGGGCGCGTGACCTTGTCGCCGCATACCGGCGCCCATGTGGATGCACCGCTGCACTACAGCGCCGACGGCGCGCCGATTGGCGAGGTGTCGCTGGATGTGTACATGGGCCCTTGCCGAGTGCTGCATTGCCTGGACAGTGGCGCGCTGGTGCAGCCTCATCAGCTCGACGGTCGTGTGGATAACTTGCCCGAGCGCGTATTGCTGCGTACTTATCCACAAGCGCCGCTGACCGAGTGGGATGAGAATTTCACCGCCATCGCCGCGCAAACCATCGAGCGGCTTGCCAGCCTGGGGGTGCGGCTGATCGGTATCGACACCCCGTCCCTGGACCCGCAACAGTCCAAGACCATGGACTCTCACAACGCCGTGGCCCGGCATGGCATGGCGATTCTCGAAGGCATCGTGCTCGACGACGTGCCGGAGGGCGACTACGAGCTGATCGCCTTGCCGCTGCGCTTTGCCCACCTCGACGCCAGCCCGGTCCGCGCAATCCTGCGCCCGCTCAAGGAGCCCACGCGATGAGCCAATGTCCCTTTTCTGCCGACTACCAAGCTCCGGAAGAATGGCATAACGCCGAGCTGAATTTTTCCGAGTCCATGAGCTACGGCGACTACCTGGACCTGGGCAACGTGCTCAGCGCCCAGCACCCGCTGTCGCCGGACCACAACGAAATGCTGTTTATCATCCAGCACCAGACCTCCGAGCTGTGGATGAAGCTGATGCTCCATGAACTCAAGGCCGCCCGCGAACACGTGCGCCTGGGCGAGTTGCCGCCGGCGTTCAAGATGCTGGCGCGGGTGTCGCGAATCTTCGACCAACTGGTGCATGCCTGGGCCGTGCTGGCGACCATGACACCTTCGGAATACAAGGCCATTCGCCCGTTCCTGGGGCAGTCGTCGGGGTTCCAGTCGTTTCAGTACCGTGAGATCGAATTTATTCTCGGCAACAAGAGCCCGGCGTTGTTGCGACCCCATGCCCATCGACCGGAATTGTTGCAGCAACTGCAAGTGGCGATTGCCGCGCCGTCGCTGTATGACGAGGCGATCAATTTGATGGTCAAGGCCGGTTTGGCGATTGACCCGCAACGCGCCGAACGCGACCCAACGGCCGCGACCGTACACGATGACTCGGTGGAGGCGGCATGGCGCGAGGTGTATCGCGATCCGAGCCGTTACTGGGACCTGTACCAGTTGGCCGAAAAGTTTATCGACCTGGAGGACTCGTTCCGCCAGTGGCGCTTCCGCCATGTGACCACGGTGGAGCGCATCATCGGCTTCCAACCGGGCACCGGCGGAACCGAAGGCGTGGGTTACCTGCGCAAGATGCTCGACACGGTGCTTTTCCCCGAGCTGTGGCGAGTGCGTTCCACGCTGTAAACAAATATGGGAGGGGGCAACCCCCCTCCCATATGGCTATCACTGCGCAGCGGCGACCGCTTTCGCCTTACTCATTCGCAACCGGTAGGCCACATAGATCACCCCCACCCACACCGGCATCGCAAACACCGACTCGCGAATCCCCGGAATGGCCAGCATCACGCTGACGATCATCAGCATGAACGCCAGGCACAGGTAGTTGCTGAACGGGAACCAGAAGGTCTTGAACGACGGCTCCACGCCTTGTTGGCCCATGGCCTTGCGGAACTTGATATGGGTAATGCTGATCAGCGCCCAGTTGATCATCAACGAGGCAACCACCAGGGCGAACAGCAACTCCAGCGCGCTCTGCGGCGCGACGTAGTTGACCACCACGCACAGCATCGTCACCAGCGCCGAGATCGCCAGGGCTCGCAGCGGCACGCCTTGCTTGTTGAGCTTCATCAGCGCTTTGGGCGCATCGCCTTGCTCGGCCAGGCCGAACAACATGCGGCTGTTGCAGTACACGCCGCTGTTGTACACCGACAGCGCCGCGGTCAGGACCACGAAGTTGAGGATGTGCGCAGCGGTGTCGTTACCGATCAGCGAGAAGATCTGCACGAACGGGCTGCCGCTGTAGGCGTCGCCCGACGCGCCGAGGGTTTGCAGCAATTGGTCCCATGGATACAGCGACAGCAGCACGGTCAGCGCACCCACGTAGAAAATCAAGATGCGGTACACCACCTGATTGATCGCCTTGGGGATCACCTTGCGCGGTTCGCTGGCCTCGGCGGCGGTGATGCCCACCAGCTCCAGGCCACCGAAGGAGAACATGATGAACGCCATGGACATCAACAGCCCCATGCCGCCATTGGGGAAGAACCCGCCGTGGCTCCACAGATTGTCGATGGAGGCCTGGGGGCCGCCGCTGCCGCTGAACAGCAAGTAGCAGCCGAGCACGATCATGCCGACAATCGCCACCACCTTGATGATCGCGAACCAGAACTCGGCCTCACCGAAGAACTTCACGTTCAGCGTATTGATCAAGTTCACCGCGACGAAGAACACCAACGCACTGACCCAGGTCGGAATCTCCGGCCACCAGAACTGGATGTATTTGCCCACCGCCGTCAGTTCGGCCATGCCCACCAGCACATACAGCACCCAGTAGTTCCAGCCCGCCAGGAAACCCGCGTAACCGCCCCAGTATTTGTGCGCGAAGTGGCTGAAAGAACCGGCCACCGGCTCTTCGACGATCATTTCGCCGAGCTGGCGCATGATCAGGAAGGCGATGAAACCGGCGATCGCGTAGCCGAGGATCATCGACGGCCCGGCAGACTTGAGCACCCCGGCCGAGCCGAGGAACAACCCCGTACCGATGGCGCCGCCCAAAGCGATCAGCTGAATATGCCGGTTCTTCAAGCCACGCTTGAGGCCCACCGGGTTAACCATGTCATCCGCCATTAACGTTCCCTTCTACTTGTTTTTCTTAAGGGGGAGTGCAGGCCGCATCAGCCCCTCAGAAGTGCTGGGGTCAGATATTACTCTGCGTGAACTGTTCGTAATACAGCTGAACGCCATCAAGTGCCTGATCCAACAGCCATTGTTGGGCGGATTCCACCATTGTTGAGGTCGCCGTGCTTGCCGGGTCAACTCCCTCTCACATTTGAATGGGGGCGTGGCTGACTATTTACGCACGACCAGATCCAACACCTCATCCCTATCCTTGATTTTCTGCAGCACGATCTCCGAGCGAATATCCGTCACCCCCGCCGTGCGGTTCAGGTGGTTCACGATAAAGTCCGAAAAATGCTTGAGGTTACGCGCCTGTACCCGCAGCACATAGTTGCTGGCGCCGGTGATCACATAGGCGCTGGCCACTTCCGGCCAGCCTTGCACTTTCTTGATGAACGTCTCGTGCCAATCCTCCACGTCCTGGCGCAAAGACAGGTGAACGATGGCCTCCAATTCGATCCCCAGTTGCTCGGCATTCAGCACCGCCCGGTAGCCGCTGATCACGCCTTCGCTCTCCAGCAGGCGTAAGCGGCGCAGGCAGGCTGAGGGCGACAGGGCGACTTTTTCCGCCAGTTCCTGGTTGCTGATACGGCCATCCTGTTGCAGGAAATGCAGGAGGCGCAAGTCGGTGGGGTCGAGAATCATGCTTAGAATAATTCCGCGTATTTAGAGGTTTAATTCGAATTTCCTACAGCTTAATTAGCTTGTTGCCCACCACTTTGCACGAAAATTCTCTAAAGCTTCGTTAATAATTTGGCTCATCTTCTCTTATAAAAACCAGGATCGCCCATGCCCCTTCGAAGCCATTGCCAAACCCTTGATGCCCAGGACCCATTGGCGCCTTTGCGTGAGCAGTTCGCTCTGCCCCACGGCATGATCTATCTGGATGGCAACTCCCTGGGCGCCCGCCCCGTGGCATCGCTGGCACGGGCGCAACAGGTGATTGCCCAGGAGTGGGGCGACGGTTTGATCCGCAGTTGGAACAGCGCGGGCTGGGCGGACCTGTCCCTGCGCCTGGGCGACCGGTTGGCCCCGCTGATCGGCGCACGCGATGGCGAAGTGGCGATCACCGATACCACCTCGATCAACCTGTTCAAAGTGCTCAGTGCCGCGTTGAGTGTGCAGCGCCAGCGGACGCCGGCGCGCAAGGTGATCGTCAGCGAGGCCGGCAACTTTCCCACCGACCTGTACATCGCCGAAGGCCTGGCCGAGTTGCTGCAACAGGGTTATTCGCTGCGCTTGGTGAACAGCCCCGACGAGCTGACCCAGGCCATCGACGCCGACGTGGCCGTGGTAATGCTCACCCACGTCAACTACAAGACCGGCTACCTATACGACATGCAGGGCGTGACCACCCTGAGCCACGAGTGCGGTGCGCTGACGATCTGGGACCTGGCGCACTCGGCGGGCGCGGTGCCGGTGGACCTGCATCGGGCCGGCGCCGATTACGCGATTGGCTGCACCTACAAATACCTCAACGGTGGCCCCGGTTCCCAGGCGTTCGTGTGGGTCAACCCGGCGCTGGTGGACCTGGTGCGCCAGCCGTTGTCGGGCTGGTTCGGGCATACGCGGCAGTTCGCTATGGAGTCCAGCTATGCGCCGAGCGCTGGCATCGCTCGTTACCTGTGCGGCACCCAGCCGATCACGTCGCTGGCGATGGTGGAATGCGGTCTGGAGATTTTTGAACAGACCGACATGGCCAGCCTGCGCCGCAAATCCCTGGCGTTGACCGATCTGTTTATCGACTTGGTGGAGGCTCGCTGCGCGGCCCATCACCTCGTGCTGATTACCCCGCGTGAACACGCCCGGCGTGGCAGCCATGTGAGCTTCGAGCATCCTGAAGGCTACGCGGTGATCCAGGCCCTGATCGCCCGAGGCGTGATCGGCGATTACCGCGAACCGCGCATCATGCGTTTTGGGTTTACCCCGTTGTACACAACCTTCACCGAAGTCTTCGATGCCGTGGAAATCCTCGGTGAGATTCTCGATAACCGCACCTGGGACCAGCCGCAATTCAAGGTCCGCCACAGTGTCACCTGAAATGTGACGGGGGGCCGATAGGTCGGTTAGCCCATCTGTCACTGACGTACCGTCTTCGGGGGCAAGCCCCCTCCCACAGGGGATCTGGCCAGCGCATCGAACAAGGCCTTGGCGTAACCCGGCAGTTGTTCGAACGAGCGCGCGCATAACAGCAGTCGCCGACAGGCCCAGTCCTCGCGCAGGGGCTGGGCTTTAAAGTGATGCTCCCCCGGCCAGCGGTCCAACGCGGCCTGGGGCACGATCCCCAGGCCGGCGCCGCGGGCGACCATGCGCATCACCCCGTCAAAGCTCTCGGCGCGGATGCGCGCGTGCAGGCGGAAGCCGGCGTGCAGCGCCTGTTCTTCCAGGTACACCGCCAGCGCACTGTGGGCGGCCAGGCCGACGAAATCGTGTTGCAGGCTGTCGACAAAACTGACCGGGCCTGCCGCCAACGTATGCTCCGTCGGCATGATCAGCACCAGTGGGTCGTCGCGAAAGGGCAGGGTCTGCAAGCCGTGGGTGTCGACGGCGTCGGAGATAATCCCCAAATCGGCCGTGCCCTGGCGTAACGCCTGGGTGATGCGCAGGCTGGGCAGCTCCTGCACGTCGATATCCAGGTTGGGATGTTCGCGCAGTACATCCGCCAGCAGTTCAGGCAGGTGTTCACTCAGTGCGGTGGTATTGCAGAGCAAGCGCACCTGGCCCTTGACGCCGTTGGCGTAGGCGGCCAGGTCCTGTCGCAAGTGATCGGCCTGTTGCAATAACAGCCGCGCGTGGCGAGCCAGGGCTTTGCCGGCGGGCGTTGGGCTGACGCCGCGGCGACCGCGTTGCAGCAGCTCGATGCCCAGCGACGCTTCCATGGCCCGGATGCGCGCGCTGGCGGCGGCCAGGGATAAATGGCTGCGGGATGCGCCAGCGGTGATATTGCCGGCGTCCAGGGTGTGCAGGTAGAGACGCAGGTCGATCAGGTCAAAGTGCATGACTGGTTTCTCGGGTGGCTCAGCGGGCCTAATCGGGGGCAAGCCCCCTCCCACATTGGAGTTTCGAGGGGCGCTAAGCCTCAAGCTAAACAAGAGGCTGGCTCAGTATATGGCGAATTTTCGAGCCCATCGGAAAACGTCACTATTGACCAATGACGACTTTCCTTACGTTTTACCAAAATATCGGCCTGGCCTTGTCTTTGCTGGTGATCGGCACCTTTATGCTGGCGGGCACCGTCAAAGGGGTGATCGGCCTGGGCTTGCCCACCGTGGCTATGGGCCTGCTCGGCCTGGCTATGTTACCGGCGCAGGCTGCGGCGTTGCTGATCATTCCTTCAACCGTTACCAACCTCTGGCAATTGGCGTTCGGCGGCCATCTGAGTGCGCTGTTCAAGCGCTTGTGGCCGATGCTGCTGCTGATTTTTCTCGGCACCGGGCTCGGTACTGCGTGGCTGGGCATGGACGGCGGCGGCTGGATGGTGCACGCCTTGGGCGCAGCGTTGCTGATGTATGCATTGAGCGGGTTGTTCTTGCCCACATTCAACGTCGGCTCGGCGACGGAACGCTGGCTGGGCCCGTTATGCGGATTGCTCACCGGCATCGTTACCGCCGCCACCGGAGTGTTTGTGATCCCCGCCGTGCCGTATCTGCAGGCGCTGGGGTTACAGCGCGATCAACTGGTGCAGGCGTTGGGGCTGTCGTTCAGCGTGTCTACCCTGGCTTTGGCTGCCGGGCTGGCCTGGCGCGGCGGGCTGGGCGGCGCCGAACTGAATGCCTCGCTGCTGGCGCTGGTGCCGGCGTTGTTGGGCATGTGGCTGGGTCAGTGGGTACGCCAGCGCATCAGTGCCGTGGTGTTCAAACGGGTATTTTTTGTTGGTATGGCTTTGTTGGGCGGGCATCTGCTGATCAGCGGTTAACAATGGCTGCGTATTCGTGCCTTTAGGTCAAATGTATTTTGCCGGTTTGTGGCTTATTCAAGGGGAGCCAGATGGATAGTCTGCGTCCAGACCTTTCAACCTTCTGGAATCTCCCATGAAAAAAGTCCTATTGCTCAACGGCGGTAAACAATTCGCCCACTCCGATGGCCGCTACAACGCCACCCTGCATGACACCGCAGCGGCGGTGCTGGACCGTGCCGGTATCGACGTCAAGGTCACCCATATCGACGCCGGCTATGACGTGGCCGAAGAGGTCGCCAAGTTCCTATGGGCCGACGTGATCATCTATCAGATGCCCGGTTGGTGGATGGGCGCGCCTTGGATCGTCAAGAAGTACATCGACGAAGTCTTCACCGAAGGCCACGGCAGCCTGTATGCCAGCGACGGTCGCACCCGTTCCGATGCGTCGCAGAAATACGGCAGCGGCGGCCTGATCCAGGGCAAGCAGTACATGTTGTCGTTGACCTGGAACGCACCGCAGCAAGCGTTCGACGACCCCAGTGACTTCTTTGAAGCCAAGGGTGTGGACGCGGTGTATTTCCCTTTCCACAAGGCCAATCAGTTCCTCGGCATGACCGGCCTGCCGACGTTCCTCTGCGTGGACGTGATGAAACGTCCGGCCATCGAGGCGGATGTGGCGCGCTATGAGCAGCATCTGGCGCAGGTGTTCAACCTCTCGGTGTAAGCTGCCCCTCAAGATGAGAGAGGAGCGCCCGTGAAAGCCCGGTCCGATGAACTACAGATCTTTGTCAGCGTGATCGAGTGCGGTTCGATTTCCGCGGCGGCGGAGCAGGCCGGGCAGACGCCGTCGGCGGTCAGCCGTACCTTGTCGCGCCTGGAAGCCAAGCTCGACACCACGCTGATCAACCGCACCACGCGACGCATGGACCTGACCGAAGAGGGCAAATACTTCTTCGAGCAGGCCAAGGTGATCCTGGCGCAGATGGATGAGCTGGAAGAACGCTTGTCCTCGCGCCAGCAAACTCCGGCCGGGCGCTTGCGCATCAACGCGGCGGTGCCGTTCATGCTGCACGGGATCATTCCGTACATCGCCGAATTCCGCCGCCTGTACCCGCAGATCCAGCTGGAGCTCAACAGCGATGACCTGATCATCGACCTGCTGGAACAGAGCACCGACATTGCGATTCGCATCGGTGCATTGGCCGATTCGAGCCTGCATGCGCGTTCCTTGGGCTGCACGCCGTTGCATATCCTCGCCAGCCCCGACTATTTGGAACGCCACGGCACCCCGCGCACGGTCGCTGAACTGGCGAGCCACACCTTGCTGGGCTTCACCCAGACCGAAACCCTCAACCACTGGCCGTTGCGCCACGCGGCAGGCGACCGCTGGTTGATTCAGCCGAGCATCGCCGCCTCCAGTGGCGAGACCCTGCGTCACCTGGCATTGGAGGGGCAAGGCATAGCGTGCCTGTCGAACTTCATGACCTTCGACGATATCGACGCCGGGCGCCTGGTGCCGCTGCTGGAAACGTTCTACAGCGGCTACCGCCAACCGATCCACGCGGTGTTCTATCGCAACTCCCAGTTGGCGTTGCGCATCCAGTGCTTCCTGGACTTTATCCAGGCCAAGCTGGCGCGGTATGCCTGCTGATTCGACTCCCACAGTGATGTGGGAGGGGGCTTGCCCCCGATGAGCCCCACTCGGCCTTCAAGACTAGCCCCACCCCGCTCAATTCCGTACCATTCCCGGCCTTATTCCCCGCAATACCTTGGTACTTCATGAACCTCACCCGTCTGCGCGCCGATACCCTGGCCGGCCTCACCACGTCCTTTGCGTTGCTGCCCGAGTGCATCGCCTTCGCTCTGGTCGCTCACCTCAACCCGCTGATGGGCCTGTACGGCGCTTTTATCATCTGCACCCTCACGGCGCTGTTCGGCGGGCGGCCGGGGATGGTGTCGGGGGCGGCCGGTTCGATGGCCGTGGTGATCGTCGCGCTGGTGGTGCAGCACGGCGTGGAATATTTGCTCGCCACCGTGCTGCTGGGCGGGCTGATCATGGTTGCCTTCGGCCTGTTGCGCCTGGGCAAACTGGTGCGCATGGTGCCGCACCCGGTGATGCTGGGGTTCGTCAACGGCCTGGCGATCATCATTGCCTTGGCGCAGTTGGAACACTTCAAGAACGGTGAAGCCTGGCTCAGCGGTACGCCGTTGTATGTGATGACCGGCCTGGTGCTGGTGACCATGGCGATTGTCTATATGTTGCCGCGCATCACCCGCGCAGTTCCACCTGCGCTGGTGGCGATCCTCGGCGTGGGCCTGGCGGTGTACCTGCTGGGTTTGCCGACGCGCACCCTGGGCGACATGGCCCACATCGCCGGCGGCTTGCCGAGCTTTGCGCTGCCGCAGGTTCCCTGGACCCTGGAAACCCTGGGCATCATCGCGCCCTACGCGTTCCTGATGGCCATGGTCGGTCTGCTGGAAACCCTGCTGACCCTCAACCTCACCGACGAAATCACCGAAACCCGTGGCTACCCCGACCGCGAAAGCGTGGCCCTGGGCGCGGCGAATATGGTCTCGGGTCTGTTCGGCGGCATGGGCGGTTGCGCGATGATCGGGCAAACCGTGATCAACCTCAGCTCCGGCGGGCGCGGGCGTTTTTCCGGGGTGTTTGCCGGGGTGATGATTCTGTTGTTCATTCTGTTTCTGTCACCGCTGATCGAGCGGATCCCGTTGGCGGCGCTGGTGGGGGTGATGTTCGTGGTGTCGCAGCAGACCTTCGCCTGGGCGTCGCTGCGGGTAATCAATAAAGTGCCGCTCAACGATGTACTGGTGATTATCGCGGTGACGGTGATCACCGTGTTCACCGACCTGGCCACCGCCGTACTGTGCGGGATCGTGATTGCGGCGCTGAATTTCGCCTGGCAACAGGCCCGCGAGTTGTATGCCGATGAACACCTGGAAGCCGACGGCAGCAAGCTCTATCGCCTGCACGGCACCTTGTTCTTCGCCTCGACCACGCCGTTTCTGAACCAATTCGACCCGGCCAACGACCCGGCCCAAGTGACGCTGGATTGTCGCCACCTGAGCTTCGTCGATTATTCCGCGATTGCCGCGTTGATGACCTTGCGCGAGCGCTACAGCAAGGCCGGCAAGCACCTGCGGGTGCTGCATTTGTCCGAGCGCTGCAAGAAACTGCTCAAGCGCGCGCGGGTGCATCATGACTGACCTTCGACTCTGATCGAGGGGTTATGGCCCGACCAGGTCTTCGAGTTCCTGGGCGCGGGTCTGGGTCATGTCCAGCACGCAGCCGGAGCCGTTGACCCGATCGATGGAACCACCGGTTGCCGAACCGGCGAAGGCGCAATTAGCGTCGCGATACTTTATCCATAGGCGCTGCACGTCCTGCAGTTGCTGTTTACGCGGGCCTTCCTGAGCGGCGAGGGCGGTTTTGTAGGCGCGGTTCAGGCGCTCGTCCTGAACCTTGGCAGCTTTGGTGTTGCAGGTGACCATGTCGAACGTGGTGGTGGCGCTGTCCATGCATTTTTCCAGCGCCGCGTTATCGGCAGCCGATGCGTGGCCGCACAAAGCCAGAAGCACGGCGCCGGTGGCGAAAGAGCTACGAATCATCATCGATTTTCCTGGGCATGAGTGGATGCGCATTCTAAGACCCAGCGGCGCGGTTTGAGTTTCCGGCAGCGTCCGATCCTCATGTAAGAACACCCCCCTGATTTTCATCCGATGGCGCCGGGCATGCCCGATGGCGACAGCGCTTATCCGTGGGCGAAAGTTACTTTCATGCAGTTTGAAAATGCCGTGCGGAAATGATTTATGACTTTCACAACCAATTCGACGTGACCCTTTCCGAGGAGTACCGCATGGCCGCATCACCGGGCTTCGGGCTGTTGGCATACGCTGCCATCGCCATCATTGCTTTGATCGTGCTGATTGCACGTTACCGACTCAACCCGTTCATCGTTATCACTCTGGTGTCCATCGGCCTAGCGCTGATGGCCGGGATGCCGGCGGATACCATCATGGGGTCCTATGAAGCGGGCGTCGGCAAAACCCTGGGGCACATCGCCCTAGTGGTGGCACTGGGCACCATGCTTGGCAAGATGATGGCCGAGTCCGGCGGCGCCGAGCAGGTGGCGCGCACGTTGATCCATCGTTTCGGCGAGCGCAACGCGCATTGGGCCATGGTGTGTATCGCGTTCCTGGTGGGGCTGCCGCTGTTTTTCGAGGTGGGCTTTGTGTTGTTGGTGCCCATCGCCTTTACCGTGGCGCGGCGCGTGGGGGTGTCGATCCTCATGGTCGGTTTGCCGATGGTGGCCGGGTTGTCGGTGGTGCACGCGCTGGTGCCGCCGCACCCGGCGGCGATGATGGCGGTGCTGGCGTACAACGCGTCGGTGGGGCAGACCGTGCTGTATGCGATTCTGATCGGCATTCCGACGGCGATCATTGCCGGTCCCGTCTACGCCAAGTACATCGTCCCGCGTATCCACCTGCCAGCGGAAAACCCGTTGGAGCGCCAGTTTATCGAGCGCGAACCGCGTAGCCGTCTCCCGAGTTTTACCCTGACCATGGCCACCATCCTATTGCCGGTGGTACTGATGATGATCGGCGGTTGGGCCAACGTGATTTCCACGCCGGGCACGGGGTTCAACCAGTTCCTGTTGTTTATCGGTAACTCGGTGATCGCGCTGCTGGTGGCGACCCTGGTGAGTTTCTGGACCCTGGGCCTGGCTCAAGGCTTCAATCGCGAGTCGATCCTCAAATTCACCAACGAATGCCTGGCGCCGACCGCCAGCATTACGCTGCTGGTGGGTGCGGGTGGCGGTTTGAATCGCATCCTGGTGGATGCCGGCGTGACCAACGAGATTCTTGGCCTGGCCCATGCCTTCCACCTGTCGCCGTTGGTGATGGGCTGGTTGTTCGCCGCATTGATGCGCATCGCCACTGGCTCGGCGACGGTGGCCATGACCACTGCCTCCGGTGTAGTGGCGCCGGTGGCCCTGGGCCTGGGTTATCCACACCCGGAATTATTGGTGCTGGCCACCGGCGCCGGTTCGGTGATCTTTTCCCACGTCAATGACGGCGGCTTCTGGCTGATCAAGGAATACTTCAATATGACGGTGATCCAGACCTTCAAGACCTGGACCGTGCTGGAGACCCTGATTTCGGTGGTTGCCTTCGGTCTGACCTATGGTCTGTCCTGCCTGCTGTAATTCGGAGACGCCATGGACATCCTCTACCAGATCCGCGCCCGCCAGGCGTCCTTCAGCGCCGGCGAAGGGCGCATCGCCCGGCTGATGCTGGAAGACGTGGGGTTTGCTGCGTCGGCCAGCCTGGAAGCGTTGTCCCAACGGGCGGAGGTCAGCACCGCCACCTTGTCGCGCTTTGCCCGCAGTGTGGGGTGTCGCGACCTGCGCGATTTGCGCCTGCAATTGGCCCAGGCCAGCGGCGTCGGCAGTCGCTTCCTGGACCCGGCGGGCACGCCGGAGCAATCGGCGTTTCACCGGCAGATCCTGGGGGATATCGAAACCACTCTGCGTCAGCACCTGTCGGGCTTCGATCAGGCAGGTTTCGCTGATGCCGTCAGCCTGTTGAGCCGGGCGCGCATGGTGCACGCGTTTGGCATGGGCGGGCCGTCGAGCCTGTGCAGCGACGAGTTGCAAGTACGCCTGGTGCGCCTGGGTTTTCCGATTGCGGCCTGTCATGACCCGGTGATGATGCGCGTCACCGCCGCCACGCTGGGCCCGCAGCACGTATTGATCGTCTGCTCGCTGACCGGCCTGACGCCCGAGTTGCTCGATGTGGTGGAACTGGCCCGCAACTACGACGCACGCGTTATCGCCATCACCCTCGCCGACTCTCCTTTGGCGCGCATGGCCGACGTCGTACTGCCGCTGCAACCGGCCGAAACCAGTTTTATCTACAAACCCACGGCGGCGCGCTACGGCATGCTGTTGGCCATTGACCTGCTCGCCACCGAGCTGGCGCTGGCCATGCCGGACGATAACCAGGAGCGCTTGCGCCGCATCAAGCTGGCCCTGGACGACTACCGCGGCGGCCCCGATGCCTTACCGCTTGGAGATTGAAATGAAGTACGACACGTTGATACGCCAGGCGCTGATTATCGATGGCAGCAACACCCCGGGATATGTCGCCGATGTAGGGCTGTTGGCCGGGCGTATCGAGACGATCGGTGACCTGTCGGCTGCCGTGGCCGAGCATCACATCGAGGCTGCCGGCCGCGTGCTGGCACCAGGGTTTATCGACGTGCACACCCATGACGACACTGTGGTGATCCGCCAACCGCAGATGCTGCCCAAACTCAGCCAGGGCGTGACCACGGTGATCGTCGGTAATTGTGGCATCAGCGCCGCGCCGGTCAGCCTGCGCGGCGATCCGCCGGACCCGATGAATCTGCTGGGTCGGCGCGACGCCTTTGCCTACCCGCGCTTTGCCGACTATCGCCAGGCGGTGGAAAACGCCCACCCGGCGGTTAACGTCGCGGCGCTGATCGGCCACACGGCGCTGCGCAGCAACCATTTGGATGACCTGTACCGCACGGCCAGCCCGGCGGAAATCGCGGCCATGCGCGCGCAGTTGAAGGAAAGCCTTGAGGCGGGCGCTCTGGGTTTGTCCACCGGTCTGGCCTACGCCAGCGCGTTCAACGCCGAGACCGATGAGGTGCTGCAATTGAGCGAAGAACTCACCGCCTTCGGCGCGGTGTACACCACTCATTTGCGCAGCGAATTCGAACCGGTGCTGGAGGCCATGGACGAGGCGTTCCTGATCGGTCGGCATGCCCAGGCGCCGGTGATCATTTCCCACCTCAAATGTGCCGGCGCGGGTAACTGGGGGCGTAGTCCGCAGTTGCTGGCGTCCTTGGAACACGCCGCGAAAACCCATCCGGTGGGCTGCGATTGCTACCCCTACGCCGCCAGTTCCTCGACCCTGGACCTCAAGCAAGTCACCGATGCTTTCCCCATCACCATCACCTGGTCGACGCCGCACCCGTCCATGGGCGGGCGCGACTTGCAGGACATTGCCGCCGAGTGGGGCGTTTCGCTGCTCGACGCAGCACGTCGCCTGCAACCGGCGGGGGCGGTGTACTACGGCATGGACGAGACAGATGTGCGGCGCATCCTCGCGCATCCGTTGTCGATGGTGGGCTCTGACGGTTTGCCGGAAGACCCGTTCCCCCATCCGCGCCTGTGGGGTGCGTTCCCACGAGTGCTCGGGCACTTCAGCCGGGATGTGGGGCTGTTCCCACTGCATACGGCGGTTCACAAAATGACGGGCTTGTCGGCGGCGCGGTTTGGTTTGTCGGAGCGCGGGCAAATTCGTGAAGGGCACTGGGCAGATCTGGTGTTGTTCGATCCTCTGCGAGTGCGCGACATGGCGGATTTCAAAGCGCCGCAGCGGGCGGCAGAAGGCATCGAAGGCGTGTGGGTCAATGGCGTTTTGAGCTACCACGATGGGCAGGCCAACGGTCAACGGCCGGGTCGCTTCCTGGCGCGCAGCGGGGATTTGCGCGGTGGCTTTTCGTCTTTATAGTGGGCGCCTTCATACACGGAGCGAGCGCCATGCACTTAGGAAAAGTCACCCCCATCCTGCGGATTTTCGACGAGGCCAAGGCCTTGGAATTCTACGTCGACTTCCTGGGTTTCAAGGTGGATTGGCAGCACCGTTTCGAGGCCAATTATCCGTTGTACCTGCAAGTGTCACTGGGCGAGTGTGTGCTGCATTTGTCCGAGCACCATGGCGATGCCTCGCCTGGCGCCGCTGTGCGTATCCAGGCACAAGGCGTGGACGGTTATCAGCAGCAATTGTTGGCCAAGGATTATCGCTACGCTAAGCCGCAGGTCGAGGAAACGCCATGGGGCTCGCGGGAGATGAGCATCAAGGACCCGTTCGGCAATCGGCTGGTGTTTGTGGAGGAGAGCGAGGGCTGAGCGGTAAATCGCAGGCAATAAAAAACCGTCTTGGTTAAGACGGTTTTTTTGCAATCCCAGTTAGTGGCTGGGATTACTAGCTCACTGAAAGCGCTGACCCACTTTGCGGATATTAATGCCGACTATCTTTTCGTGCAAGGCTCGATCATGCTCGGCCTTCTTTGTTGATCTACAAAAAATGGCGGCAAAACTTTGCAATGAATCGGTTGGTTTTTGCTGCCGATTTTTCGTCACCTGTCACACCTTCGGTCAGGATGTTAGTTAGTATCACCCCCGTTCCAAATATGTCGTTTTGTAGGTGGCTGGGTATGCGCGCGGAATTATGGACCGAACGCCACGGGCTAGTAATCCGTGCCGGATTCATGCGGGAGGAACCAAAGCCCGGCCGCCTCACTGGAAGCGCTGACCCGCATCCGAAGGCCCACATGTTCCGGTAAGTGCGCTGGAGGTAAGGCCCAACTCACGGAGGGCCGAGTATGTCTAAGTTTGCACGACGTATGTGGAACCTCGTAGTGAACTGCCTGCGTGCTTATCACGTATGGAAGTTCCTGCGAGACAGCTTCGATGACCGCTAAGGTCTGAAAAGCGGAGCCGCCTCGGTGTATGCCGAGGCGGCTTTTTGGTTTCTTATACCCGGAAGTGACTCACCATCTGCTGCAACTGGCTGCCCAGTCGGGCCAGTTCCACGCTGGATTTGGCGGTCTCCTCACTGGCGGTGGCGGTCTGCTCCGATACATCACGTACGTTGACGATGCTGCGGCTGATCTCTTCGGCCACGGCGCTCTGTTCTTCGGCGGCAGCCGCGATCTGCTGATTCATCGATTGAATGTTGGACACCGTCCGCGTGATGTTCTCCAGCGACACCCCGGCTTTGCGGGTCAGTTCCACGCTGCTGTCGGTGAGGCTGCGGCTGTTGTTCATCACCGTGGCCACTTGCTGGGTGCCGTTCTGTAAACCGGCCACCAGACCTTCGATTTCTTCAGTGGATTTCTGTGTGCGCTGGGCCAGGCCACGTACTTCGTCCGCGACCACGGCAAACCCGCGACCGGCTTCACCGGCACGCGCTGCTTCGATGGCGGCGTTGAGAGCCAGCAGGTTGGTCTGTTCGGCCACGGCCTTGATCACGTCCATGACGCTGCCGATCTTGTTGCTCTCTTGCTGCAGGTGCGTCATGGCGTCGGTGGAGCGTGCCACTTCGGCGGCCAGTCGCTCGATCTGGGCGATCGCCTCGGCCACCACCTTGTCGCCTTCACGGGCCTGGCCATCGGCATCGGACGCTGCTTGGGAGGCCTGCTCGGCGTTGCGCGCCACTTCCTGCACGGTGGCGGTCATTTCGTGCATCGCGGTGGCGACCTGGTCGGTCTCGATTTTCTGGCTGTTCACGCCGGCGCTGGTTTGCTCGGTCACGGCCGACAACTCTTCGGCGGCGCTGGCGATTTGCGTGACGCCGTCACGAATCCCGCTGATCAGTTCACGCAAGGTCGTGCCCATGCGCTGGATGCCTTGTTGCAGCACGCCCAGTTCGTCGCGACGGGTGACCTGGATGTTATGGCTCAAATCACCGGAGGCAATACGTTCCACTACGGCCAGGGTGTCCTGGATCGGGCGGGTGATCTGGCGGGTAATCACCAGCGCGGCGATGATGCCAACCAGCAGTGCCAGCAAGGTGCTGATCAATTGCAGGCTGCGGGCCTGGGCGCTTTCGGCGTCGCGGCGCTCAAGCTGAATATCGTAGAGCTTGTCGCTGATGGTGACGATATCGGCACCCTGGGTGGTCATCTCGGCCCGGGCGGCGACGATGTTGGCGTTGGCGGCCTTGTAGTTCTGCACGGCACTGCGATAGGCGCTCAGTGCGGTTTCCAGCGCGGTCAATGCGCTTTGCTGGCTGCTGCCGAACACCGCGCTCAAGCCTTTCAAGCCGTTGATGGCTTTCTCGATTTGCGCCGCAGCGCGGGCTTCGGTGTCGGGGTTGACGTTATTGGTGTAGCCGCGCACTTCGTAGCGCGCCAGCTGAAATTCTTGCTTGGCATTGGTCAGCGCCTGGAACTGCGTGAAGCGTTCCGGGCTGTCCGGCATCTGCTGCACATTGGTGTCCAGTGCTTCGATCTGAGCGTTGGCAATGTCGGCCTTGTCGCCCATGACCTGGCGTGAAGCGTTGCCGTTGCGGTAAGCCTCGCGCATTTTGTTCAGGGACTGCTGATAGGCGGTGATCACGGCCTTCTGGTCGGTCAGCAGCTTGACGTTTTCCGGGCTCTTGAAGCTGTCCAGCAGCTTCTGTTGTTGCGCGGCGAACGCATCCAGGCTGGTCTGCACATTCTGCGCAACGGCTTCGTCGCCGTTGGCCAGCATGTACTGCAAACGCACGATGCGCAGTTTGGTCAGCGACGAGTTGAGCTGAGTGATATCGCTCATCCAGTTACTGCGGTCGATCAGGCTGCCGAGGCTGGTCCAGCCGGTGAGGGCCAGGATCGAGGTGAGAACCAGCACCAGGCCGAAGCCCAGGCCGAGTTTGAGGTTGACGCTGATGTTACCGAACCAGCTGTTCATCGAATGCTCCGCAAAAGTGATTTGTCTGCTGGACGGTGTTGTTGTTTGAGCCAGCCAAGTTGAGAAGGAATGTATCGGCGGCAAAAGACGATTCTGTAGTGCTTTTATTGCGCGGGACGACGAAGGGTCACCATCGCCAGGCAGCGATGGCGCCCTTGTGCGTTTACGCGGTGGTGGCGGTGGACACGATGGTCAGCCTCAGGCAGGACGCGGCGTCGCGACTCAGGTGCAGGGTATTGCGCGCTACCCGTGGGTGGTTAGCCTGGCCGCAGGGTTCGCCGCTATTGGGGTTGACGTCGAAGCGCGGGAAGTTACTGCTGGCAATGTCCAGGCGAAGTCGGTGGCCACGCTTGAACAGGTTGCAGGTGGCGAAAGGCTCGATCAGCACCTTGACCCGCTCGCCCGCTGTGAGTGGCTTCGGTTGGGTCCACGAATCGCGATAGCGACAACGCCGGATGCCGTCGGTGATGTTCATCGCGAAGCCCTCGGGGTAATCGGCGCTGGGCGGGTATACATCGATCAACTTGGCGGTGAAGTCAGTGTCGGGGGCGTCGCTGTCGATCCACAGCTCAATCTGTACGTCACCGGCGACGATCAGGTCTTCCTCCAGAGGCTCGGTCTGGAAACTCAGCACATCGTCGCGTTCGTTCAAGGGGCGGTCGTTACCACAGGTGCCGAAGAAGTCCGCGCGTTCACGTTGGTCGAAAGCCCCGCCCACGAACACCGGAGCGCCGGAGGTCAGCGCGCCGCCGATGGTCGGGACCGGGTGCGCCGGGTCGGCAAGGTAGCTCAGGCTCGCGCTGTCGGCCTCGGGTGCTGTGTGGCTCAACTGCCCGTGGGCATTGAGGTATAAGGTCAGCACCTGGCTGTCCGGCAGTGGCCATTGCGTCGATTGCAGCCAGCGCCCGCCATGCTCCAGGCGGCCGTTGCGGTCGCGATGACCACTGCCGCCGCCCATCAAAAATACCTGCACGCGGGTCTGCGCTGCTTGGGCCGAGGCGTTGAGGGTTTGCTCGAACCATGCCAGGCGGCAGCTCAGCCAGTCCTGCTCGACCTGCCCGTCAAATACTGCGGTGGGTCCGAATTCCACGTCGCCGCTGTGGCTGATGTTGCGATCACCATGTAGCCACGGTCCCATGACCAGTCGGGACTTTGCCGTGCCGTTTTGCACGAAAGCACGGTAGTTGGCCAGGGTCGAACTGACGTAGGCGTCGTACCAACTGGACATGAATAGCACCGGAATATCAGGCAGCCGGCCATAGTGGCCTTCGGCATAGAGACCGTTCTTGCGCCAATATTCGCTGAAGCTGCCTTGGGCCCACTGGTCCAGTAAGTACGTCTCGTATTCCGGCACATGGCGCAAGGGCGATTGGCCGGGTTGCCACGGCATGCGTGTGAACCACTGAAGAATGTCTTCCTGCTCCAAGGCCTGGCGAATGTGCGGATCGGCCAGTGCCGTGGGGCTTTCCTTGGCCTGGCGAAAGGCCCAAGTGGCTTGCTTGAGTTCGAACGCGCCACCCTGGCGTATCCCGCACTGATAGGCGTTGGCGAAGCCGCCGCTGTCGAGCGCCATGCTGCTCAAGCCGGGCGGATGCAGGCACGCCATCGCCAGTTGGGTATGGGCCGCGTAAGAAAGACCCATGCTGCCAATCTTTCCGTTGCACCAGGGCTGCCGGACGATCCAGGCCAGGCTGTCGAAACCGTCTTGGCCCTCGGCGGTGTATTTGGTGAACACCCCTTGCGAGGCATAGCGGCCACGGCAGTCCTGAAAGATCGCGACAAAGCCTTGATCGGTAAAGCGCGCGGCCATTTGCTCGCGGGAGATGTGTTGGCCGTCGAGCTGTTTTTCCGAGCGCGAGGGTTTGCTCTTGTCGTAAGGCGTACGTTCGATGACTACCGGAAAAGGCCCCTCGCCCTGTGCGGGCAAGTAGATGTCGGTGGCCAGGCAAATGCCGTCGCGCATCGGGATCATCTGGTTAAGCAGGGTTTGCATGGGGGAAATACGTCCTCGCAAAGCAGTCATTGACTCAGTACCCACTCGTGACCGCGATGGCCAGCAGCACCATCGCCAGTACGGCGTAGATCAGGAACAGCGGCAGGATGTAGCGCGCCCATTGGCCCCAGCCGACATTGGCCGTGGCCAGCAGTACCAGCAAGCCGCTGGAGGTCGGGGTGATCATGTTGGTCAGGCCGTTGCCCATCAAGAACGCGAACACCGTGGTTTGTGGACTGACGCCGGACAGTTGGCCCAACGGGCCGAAGATCGGCATGGTGACGGCGGCCTGGCCTGACGTGGAGGGGATCAACACATCCAGTCCCAGTTGTGCGAAGAACATGCCGTAGGCCGACACAATCGGGCCGTGGTCACCCACCAGATTGGCCAGGCTGTTGACGATGGTGTCCAGTACCTGGCCGGTACTCAGGATGATTTCCACGGCGGTGGCCAGGCCAATCAGTACGCCCGCGATCAGGACTTTTTTCATGCCATCGACGAAGGCGCTGGCGGCGACGCTTGCCCCTAGCCCAGCGACAACGCTGAACACCACCGTCAGGAGCAGATAAAACGCCGACAGTTCGTGGTATTTCCAGGCCCAGCGGTTGGAGGCATACACCAGGAAGCCGATGCCCGCCATCAAGACGATCAGGTTGATCAGGTGGCGTATGGGCAGGGGTTTGCGTTCGAACGTGATTTGCGCGCTCGCATCGAAACCGTGCTTGCGAATACTCCACAGCACGAAGGCGATCCCCACCAGCAGGAAGCTACAGTAGGCGAGCACGCGCATGCTCAGCCCGCTGAATATCGGCAGCCCGACCATTGGCTGGGCGACGGACAACGCCACCGGGTTAGAGATCGACGCGAGGTAACCGATCTTCACGGAGATTGCGACGATTGCCAGGCCGATCAGGTTCGACAGTCCCAGACGATTGGCCATGGCGACCATCAGCGGCACGATCAGAATGAATTCCTTGGCCAGCCCCATGAACGTGCTGCCGGCGGAAAACACCAGCATCAGGCTCGGCACCAGCACGTAGATATTGCCTCGAGTCAGCCCCAGCAGGCGCTCCAGCCCGGCGTCGATCACCCCGGCTTTGTTGAGCACGCCGAACATGCCGCCGATGAACAACACCATGAAGATCAGCGCCGCACGTTTCTCGATGCCCTGGGGAATCGCCATGAAACCTTCCACCAGCGACACCGGGCGGGCCACTGGATCACCGGCCTTGCGCGGCTCCAGTGAAAACAGTTGCCCCAACGCATCGTGTTTTTCCAGCACTTGGTAGGACCCCGGTACCACCAGGCCGTTCTGGCGCTCGAACTTGCCCGCGTTCACCGCGTAGGTGAAGGCGACCGCGAGCAAGACGATGCATAGGAGGATGATGGTCGGGTTGATCTGTTTGCGCAGTGTCGGTTTTTCTACCCCTGCTTGAGGGGAGGTGATCTGTGGTTCGCTCATGCTGGCTGCCCCGGCGTTCGCCGTTTTTGTTATGGGGGAGTGACGTGTGTTGGGCGGACACTAGGGCAAAGTTTTTGCGCCGACAACGTTATGCGCAGGGTGGGTTGGGCTATGCGTTTTGTGGCGCCAGGCGCTGTTTGAGATGCTCGGCGAACGCGGTCACCACTCGTGAGCGGGGTTCGTTGACGCGGTAGGCCAGGCCGAATGCGTAGGGCAGCGCCGGCCGAAAAGGTCGTGTGACAATCGGCAAATGCAGGAAGTGGCTGGCCAGCAGACCATTGACGATGGACACCCCCAGACCTTCGGCGACAAAGCTGCACGCCGCGCCTACGGAATGCACTTCGACACGCACTTGGGGGGTGAGGTTGGCGGCGCGGAACACCTGATTCAGTTGCGCCCGTAAAGCGCGTTGCCGGCCCAGCATCACCAGCGGCACATTGCGCAGGTGCTGCACTTCGATGCAGGCGTGACGAGTCAGAGGGTGGTCGGCCGGCATCACGCATACGCCTTCGGTTTGCAGCACCGGTTCGATGTCGAAATCGGGCATTTCCGTCGGCAGGCGTACGAAGCCCAGGTCGGCGGAACGGTCGAGTACGGCGCGCTCGATGGTGTCGTAGGAACCAGTCAGCAGCTCCACGACGATGTCCTCATGGTCTTTGAGAAACTCCGCAACGATAGGTGGCAACAGCTCCTGGGTCATGCTGGTGGGCACCCCGACCTTGAGCAGGCTCTTGCGCGAGCGACCTACGCGCATTTCGTCGGCCAGGCGCTGAATACGCTGCATGCCGTCCACCAGGCCGGTGACCTCCATCAGCATCTCTTCTGCTTCCGGGGTGGCTATCAGGCGGCCTTTCTTGCGTAGAAACAACACGAACCCCAAGGCTTCTTCCAGTTGGCTCAGCAGACGGCTGACCGCAGATTGCGACAGGCCCATGCGCGTTGCGGCGCCGATGGTCGAGCCGGTGGACATGATCGCCTTGAAGGCTTCGAGTTGCTTGAGATTCACCATGGTTTTCCTGGCGGTTGCGAGCGGCAATTGCTGCTTTGCGCATAGCCTGATGCGCATCTCGCATAACGTTGTAGGGCTTTCGACGAGCCGTTAGTGTCCGCTCCATCGCGACATTCCGTCCAGTGTGTCGCGCCATCGAACTGCCCATAAAAAACCATAAAAAGGCATTGAGGAAGCGGCCATGCGCAGACTGATCAACAGGGGAAAAATAGTCTCGGCGAGCCTGATGGCAAGCCTGTCACCGGCGCTTATGGCGCAAGGCTTCTGGGAGGATTCCCACGGGCGATTGACCTTGCGCAATTTCTATTTCAACGACGGTTACCGCGATGGCGGCGAAGATCGCAAAGAGTGGGCGCAGGGTTTTCTGCTCAACCTGCAGTCCGGCTATACCGAGGGCACCGTGGGGTTTGGCCTGGATGCACTCGGCCTTGCCGGGCTGCGCCTTGATTCCAGGCCCACCCATGCCGGAACCGGCCTGTTGCCGGTGCACGACGATGGCCACGCGGCCAGTGAATTCTCCAGCCTGGGCGTCACCGCGAAGCTGCGCTGGGGCGATGCGGTGGTGAAAAGTGGCACGTTATTGCCCAAGATCCCAGTGTTGGTGCACAACGATGGGCGCCTGTTGCCGCAAACGTTCCAGGGCACCCAGTTGGAATACACCGGCATTCCTGACCTGTACCTGCACACCGGGCATCTGGATCGGTTCAAGCAGCGCAACTCCACCGACAGCGTGGCTATTTATCCTCAGGGCTACACCGGCAACCGTGGCAGCGACTTCGACTTCGCCGGGGCCACCTATGCTTTGACGCCGAGCCTGAGCGCAACGTGGTATTACGGCGAGATGCGTGAGTTCTATCGCCAGCAATTCTTCGGCCTTGTCCATAAACAACCGGTTGGACGTGGCTCGCTGACTAGCGACGTGCGCTACTTCATCAGCGGCGAGGCGGGGGAGGCGCGTAATGGCAAGGTCGACAGTGACCTTTTCAGCGGGCTTTTCACTTACCGGCTGGGCGCACAAGCGTTCGGCGTCGGCTATCAGAAGGTGCGGGGCGATACTGCGTTGCCGTATGCCAGCGTATCGACGGTGTATTCCTTCAGTAATGCCGGTGTGGGCAAGTTCATCCAGGCGGGTGAGCAAACCTGGATGCTGCGCTACGACTACGATCTTGCCGACGTGCTGCCCGGCCTGAGCTTTATGACCCGTTACTACAAGGGTGAGAACGGTGACTACAAGGGGCGTGAGGCCCGCGAATGGGAATCCGACACCAATCTGCGCTATGTGATCCAGGACAGCACTTTCAAAGGTCTTGGGGTGGAGGTGCGCAAGGCGACCTATCGTTCGACCTACGCCAGTGACCGGGACAATTATCGGCTCTATCTCACATACGACCTGGCACTCTGGTAGTCGGGGCGGGGGCTGATCACAGGGCTGTCTTGTGTGCTAGTCTGCTGGCCCTTTTAGTTTTGGGCGGTGCGGGAGACAGTGTTTTCAGTACCGTCCTACAGCGGAGCCTCTTCATGTCCGAAGTTAATCTGTCCACCGACGAAACCCGCGTCAGCTACGGTATCGGCCGTCAGTTGGGCGACCAACTGCGCGACAACCCGCCACCGGGCGTGAGCCTGGACGCGATCCTGGCCGGCCTGACCGACGCTTTCGCGGGCAAGCCAAGCCGTGTTGATCAGGAACAAATGGCTGCCAGCTTCAAGGTGATCCGCGAAGTCATGCAAGCTGAAGCAGCTGCCAAGGCTGAAGCGGCCGCCGGTGCCGGCCTGGCCTTCCTGGCTGAAAACGCCAAGCGCGAAGGCATCACCACCCTGGCTTCCGGCCTGCAATTTGAAGTGCTGACCCAGGGCGACGGCGCCAAGCCGACCCGTGAAGACCAAGTGCGTACCCACTACCACGGCACCCTGATCGACGGCACTGTGTTCGACAGCTCCTACGAGCGTGGCCAGCCAGCCGAATTCCCGGTCGGCGGCGTGATCGCCGGTTGGACCGAAGCTCTGCAACTGATGAATGCCGGCAGCAAATGGCGCCTGTACGTGCCGAGCGAGCTGGCTTACGGCGCTCAAGGCGTTGGCAGCATCCCGCCGCACAGCGTTCTGGTGTTTGACGTCGAGCTGCTCGACGTTCTGTAAGACTGTTGGCTGATCACCTGTAGGAGCGAGTTTGCTCGCTCCTACAGTGTTGGGTGGCGTAGCTCATGGATGAAACTTGCCATTGAGCTCAGTGGTCGGGCGCAAGGCTCGGGCATAGCAGAACAAAAACAGGTTACGCACCACCTCCTTGAGCACACCGGGTTCGCTCGAACTCAAGCCGTTTACGTCCAGGTCGCCCTGGTCTTGCAGTTCATTCAACGCTTCTTCTTCAAGCACCGCGCAGACTTCGCCGGTTTCCCGATGCAGGATCCGCAGGTAAGGGTGTGGGCGATCCAGCCAGGCGTCGATCAAATAAGTCATGGTCAATTCTCCTTGATGAGTTTCAATGAGAATAATTCTTATTCGCTGAATAGCAAGTGCCTATTGGCGATTTTCTGTTTTTTCTGGAAGGGCATTGCGTTCGGTCAACGCAGAGGGCGAAACGCCATCCCGCGGCGGGCGCGGGATGGAAGCAGCAGATTCAGACTTTGCGCACGAACTCGGACTTGAGTTTCATCGGGCCGATGCCGTCGATCTTGCAATCGATATCGTGGTCACCGTCGCACAGGCGAATGTTCTTCACCTTGGTGCCGACTTTTACTACCAGCGAGGTGCCCTTGACCTTGAGGTCTTTGATCACGGTGATGGTGTCGCCGTCCTGCAGCACGTTGCCCACGGAGTCCTTCTTAACGGTTTCATCGCCGGCTGCTTCGGTCTCGCCATTGGCGGACCACTCATGGGCGCATTCCGGGCAGATCAGTTGAGTGCCGTCTTCGTAGGTGAATTCGGAATTGCATTTCGGGCAGGGTGGCAAAGTGCTCACTTGCGCTCCTTAAAGGTCAGGATGGCTAAAGTCGCACATTGTATAGGGATTTATGGTCTTACAGGTTGAATGAGATCTAAATGTGGAAGGAGACAAGCTCCTCCCACATTGGAATGACCTAGTGCGTACGGGCTACCGCGAACTCACTCAGCTCAACCAGGGCGTCCCGGTATTCGCTGGCGGGCAGGGCGTCCAGGCACTGGATGGCACGGGCTACGTAGTCACGGGCCAGTTGCGCGGTGTATTCCAGCGAACCAGACGCCTCGACGGCCTCACGGATGCTTTCCAGGTCTTCGATCCCGCCTTTCTGGATGGCTTTGCGCACCAGGGCAGCCTGCTCCGGCGTACCTTCGCGCATGGTGTAGATCAGCGGCAGGGTGGGCTTGCCTTCGGCCAGGTCGTCGCCGACGTTCTTGCCCAGGGTTTCGGCGTCGCCACGGTAGTCGAGCAAATCGTCCACCAGCTGGAATGCCACGCCCAGATGATCGCCGAACTTACGCAAGGCTTCGGCCTGCTCGGCGGTCGCGCCGCACAAAGCGGCGGCGCTGTGGGTGGAGGCTTCGAAGAGCATCGCGGTTTTGCCGCGAATCACTTCCATGTAGGTTTCTTCGGTGGTGCTGGCGTCACGCACCTTGGACAGTTGCAGCACTTCGCCCTCGGCGATGATGCGCGTGGCCTGGGACAGGATTTTCATAACCGGCATTGAGCCCAGCTCGACCATCATTTCGAACGAGCGCGAATACAGGAAGTCACCCACCAGCACGCTGGGCGCGTTGCCCCACATGGCATTGGCGGTCTCGCGGCCACGGCGCATGCCGGACATGTCGACCACGTCGTCATGCAGCAGGGTGGCGGTGTGCAGGAATTCAATGGTGGCGGCCAGCAAGCGCAGGTCATCGCCTTCGCGGCCCAGGGCCTTGCCGCACAGCAACACTAATAAAGGACGCAGGCGTTTGCCGCCGGCCGACGTAATGTAGTCGCCAATTTTGGAGACCAGCGGCACTTTAGATGTCAGCTGCTGCTTGATGATGCCGTCGACGGCGCTAAAATCGTCCGCGACCGCGCGGTAGAAAGCTTGGGGTTGCATCAGCGACAGTCGCTCCAGAAGGGTTGCGCGGCATGCTAGGACCCAGGCCCCGCAGTGTCAAGGCGCGATGGACGGCCTCTTGCAACACCCATTTACCTTGCGTACAATCGCGCACCCTGAACTTCCTGGGCAGCACCTGCCTTACGCAATTGCATTCGGGACGTCCATCCCATGCAGCCATGCCAGCCAATACCTCTTCTTATAAAGCGCTGGGTGAGCAGGATTATCGGAGAAATACCATGTCGTACGCAGTAATTGTTACTGGTGGCAAGCAATACAAGGTCGCCCCAGGTGAATACCTGAAGATCGAAAAACTGGAAATCGCTACCGGCGAATCCGTGACTTTTGATCGCGTTCTGTTGGTCGCCAATGGCGATGACGTGAACATCGGCGCTCCAGTCGTTGCTGGCGCTACCGTTGTGGCTGAAGTGATCTCCCAAGGTCGTCACGATAAAGTCCGCATCATCAAGTTCCGTCGTCGTAAGCACCACATGAAGCGTATGGGCCACCGCCAGTGGTACACCGAGATCAAAATCACCGGTATTCAGGCTTAATTTCAGCCTAATTCCTCACTAGGAGAATTGACTCATGGCACACAAAAAAGCTGGTGGTAGTACCCGTAACGGTCGCGACTCAGAAGCCAAACGCCTTGGCGTGAAGATGTATGGCGGCCAGAAAATCATTCCGGGCAACATCATCGTGCGTCAGCGCGGCACCCAATTCCACGCTGGCTACGGCGTTGGCATGGGTAAAGATCACACCCTCTTCGCTAAAATCGAAGGCGTGATCAAGTTTGAAGTAAAAGGCGCGTTCAACCGCCGTTACGTGAGCGTTGTCGCAGCTTAATTGCGAGATCGCTGGAAAAGCCCTGTCTTGCGACGGGGCTTTTTCGTTTGTGGAGTGAGTCTCTTGCAAAGCTGTTTGTGATGGGCAAGAGCAGCGGATTTTGCGGATGTTGCTTGAGGTCGCTGCGCTCATTTTTGCAAGAGTCTTATGTCTTGGTTTCTTAAGCTCGTCCATGCGACGAGAGGCGTTTTGTTATGAAGTTCGTTGATGAAGTTTCCATCCGAGTAAAAGCAGGCGACGGCGGTAACGGTTGCATGAGTTTCCGTCGCGAAAAATTCATCGAAAACGGTGGCCCCAACGGCGGCGACGGCGGTGACGGCGGTTCCATCTACATGATGGCCGACGAAAACCTCAACACCCTGGTCGACTACCGTTACACCCGGCACTTCGATGCCGAGCGTGGCTCCAACGGCGGCAGCACCGACTGCACCGGTAAGAAGGGTGAAGACCTGGTCCTGCGCGTACCCGTAGGCACCACGATCATCGACTCGGCGACCCAGGAAGTGATCGGCGACCTGACCAAGGCCGGTCAGAAACTGATGGTGGTACAGGGCGGCTGGCACGGTTTGGGTAACACCCGATTCAAATCCAGTACCAACCGTGCGCCGCGCCAGACTACGCCGGGCAAGCCGGGCGAGCAGCGTGACCTCAAGCTGGAAATGAAAGTACTGGCGGACGTGGGCCTGCTGGGTCTGCCGAACGCTGGCAAGAGTACCTTTATCCGCTCGGTATCGGCCGCCAAGCCGAAAGTCGCCGACTACCCGTTCACCACCCTGGTACCTAACCTGGGCGTGGTCAGCGTAGACCG
Source organism: Pseudomonas sp. ARP3 (assembly GCF_001029595.1). Taxonomy (NCBI): domain Bacteria; kingdom Pseudomonadati; phylum Pseudomonadota; class Gammaproteobacteria; order Pseudomonadales; family Pseudomonadaceae; genus Pseudomonas; species Pseudomonas sp. ARP3. The sequence continues at coordinate 29,937 of NZ_LEKF01000031.1, read as the reverse complement.
CTGGAAAAGCTTCGTGATCGCCGACATTCCCGGCTTGATCGAAGGCGCTTCCGACGGTGCTGGCTTGGGTATTCGCTTCCTCAAGCACTTGTCCCGCACCCGTTTGCTGCTGCACCTCGTCGACATGGCGCCGTTGGATGACACCAGCGCGCCGGACGCCGCCGAAGTGATCGTCAGCGAACTGACCAAGTTCAGCCCCTCCCTGGCCGAGCGTGATCGTTGGCTGGTGCTGAACAAGTGCGACCAGATCCTCGAAGAAGAACACGAGGAACGCGTCAAGGAAATCGTCGACCGCCTGGAATGGACCGGTCCGGTCTATGTGATCTCGGCCATCGCCAAAGAAGGCACCGAGCGCCTGACCCGCGACATCATGCGCTACCTGGAAGACCGCGCCGACCGCCTGGCGGCCGATCCAGTGTTCAAGGCCGAACTGGCCGAACTCGACCAGCGCATCGAAGACGAAGCCCGCGCCCAACTGCAGGCCCTGGATGACCAGCGTGCCCTGCGCCGTAGCGGCGTGAAGTCGGTCCACGACATCGGCGACGATGATTGGGACGAAGAAGACGTGGATGACGAAGACGGTCCGGAAATCATTTACGTGCGCGACTGATTCGTTGCAGTAAACTTAAGCGCCGCTCACTTGAGCGGCGTTTTGGTATCTGTAGTCTTTAAAGTAGCCACGAATAACGTTATGGGCCGCGCTGGGTCGCGCAGCCCTCACTCTAAGGTTGAAGATGATGCGGAGCAAAGTGACAGGCGCGCAGCGCTGGGTCGTAAAGATCGGCAGTGCGCTGCTGACGGCGGATGGCAAGGGGCTGGATCGCGCAGCCATGAGCGTCTGGGTCGAGCAGATGGTGGCCTTGCATGAGGCCGGTGTTGAATTGGTGCTGGTGTCGTCCGGGGCGGTTGCCGCCGGCATGAGCCGCCTCGGCTGGACCGCGCGACCCAGCGCGATGCACGAGCTGCAGGCGGCGGCCGCCATCGGCCAGATGGGCCTGGTGCAAGCCTGGGAATCCAGCTTTGCCGAGCACGGCCGTCACACCGCGCAGATCCTGCTGACCCACGACGACCTGTCCGACCGCAAGCGCTACCTGAACGCCCGCAGCACCTTGCGCGCCCTGGTGGAGCTCAAGGTGATCCCGGTGATCAACGAGAACGATACCGTGGTCACCGACGAAATCCGCTTCGGCGACAACGACACCCTGGCCGCCCTGGTGGCCAACCTGGTGGAAGCCGATCTGTTGGTGATCCTCACCGACCGCGACGGCATGTTCGACGCCGACCCGCGCAACAACCCCGATGCCCAGCTTATTTACGAAGCGCGCGCCGATGACCCGGCGCTCGATGCCGTGGCCGGCAGTGTCGGCGGTGCTTTGGGCCGTGGCGGTATGCAGACCAAGCTGCGCGCTGCGCGCCTGGCGGCGCGTTCCGGCGCGCACACCATTATCGTCGGTGGCCGCTTGGAGCGTGTGCTGGACCGTCTCAAGGCCGGCGAGCGCATCGGCACCTTGCTGTCGCCGGAGCGCGGCATGTTGGCGGCACGCAAGCAGTGGCTGGCGGGGCATTTGCAAACCCGTGGCACTCTGGTGCTGGACAACGGCGCTGTGGCGGCGTTGTCCCAAGGCAACAAAAGCCTGTTGCCGGTTGGCGTCAAGCAGGTTCAGGGCAGCTTCCGCCGTGGCGAGATGGTGGTCTGCGTGGCGCCGGACGGTCGTGAGATCGCCCGCGGCCTGGCCAACTACAGCGCTCTGGAAGCGCAAAAAATCATCGGGCAGCCGTCCGACGCGATTGTCGGTCTATTGGGTTACATGGCGGAGCCGGAACTGGTGCACCGCGATAACCTGATCCTGGTTTAACCAAAGGAATACACGATGCGCGTAATGAAAGGATTGCTCGGCCTGCTGTTGGCCATGCCGCTGCTGGCGTCTGCCGAGGAAGTTGGCCAGGTGTCGACGGTGTTCAAGTTCGTCGGCCCCAATGACCGGATTGTGGTCGAAGCGTTCGATGACCCCAAGGTCGAAGGCGTGACCTGCTACCTCTCGCGCGCCAAGACTGGCGGCGTGAAAGGCGGCCTTGGTCTGGCCGAAGACCGCGCCGAAGCCTCGATCGCCTGCCGTCAGGTCGGGCCGATCCGCTTCAAGGGCGAACTCATGGATGGCGACGAAGTGTTCAAGGAGCGCACGTCGCTGGTGTTCAAGACCATGCAGGTGGTGCGTTTCCTCGACAAGAAGCGCAATACCCTGGTGTACCTGGTCTACAGCGACCGCCTGATCGAGGGCAGCCCGCAGAATGCCGTCACGGCGATTCCTATTTTGCCGTGGCCGACCGCTCAGTAACCCGCAGGCGGGTTTTTTAATCGCCGTCTATGATTGCAGGCTTGCGGTCTGTACTCTCGAACAGCCGCATTGCATAGAACATGGGATATCTGGAGTTCGTCATGAGTGCTTTCCACGACCTGAAACTCAAAGCTTTAGACGGACAGGAGCTGCCGCTGGCGCCTTTCAAGGGGCAAGTTGTGCTGGTGGTCAACGTTGCGTCCAAGTGCGGTTTGACCCTGCAATATGCGGCGTTGGAAAACCTCTATCAACAGTACAAAGACCGCGGATTTACCGTGCTGGGCCTGCCGTGCAACCAGTTTGCCGGCCAGGAACCCGGCAGCGAAGAAGAAATCCGCGCGTTCTGCAGCCTGAATTACGGCGTGACCTTCCCCCTGGGTAGCAAACTCGACGTGAACGGCCCTGAGCGTCACCAGTTGTACCGCCTGCTGGCGGGCGAGGGTGCTGAGTTTCCTGGGGATATCACCTGGAACTTCGAAAAATTCCTGCTGGGTAAAGATGGCCGCGTGCTTGCGCGTTTCTCGCCGCGCACGGCGCCGGATGATCCGACGGTCATTCAGGCTATCGAAAAAGCCTTGTCCTGATCCCCCTCACCTGCAGGCGCAAGCATGTTCGCGCCTGCAGGTGTTCGGCGTTTCTAAGCCTTAATCACTCAGATCAATAGTGCTACTCGGCACGCAGAGCTGGCCATATTATCCGCATCATAAATCCAGCCCTTCGTGGAGTGCTCCCATGCCTGCCCAAGCCTTGTTCAAACCGTTCCAGCTCGGTGCGCTGCACTTGCCGACCCGTGTGGTCATGGCGCCGATGACCCGTTCGTTCTCGCCCGGCGGCGTGCCCAATGCCAAGGTCGTCGAGTATTACCGCCGCCGTGCCGCCGCAGGCGTGGGCCTGATCATTACCGAAGGCACCGTGGTCGGGCACCAAGCCTCCAACGGCTACCCGAACGTCCCGCATTTCTATGGCGAAGCTGCTCTGGCCGGCTGGAAGAAAGTGGTGGACGCCGTGCACGCCGAGGGTGGCAAGATTGTCCCGCAGTTGTGGCATGTAGGCAGCGTACGCCGCATAGGCACCGAGCCAGACGCTAGCGTACCGGCCTACGGCCCGATGGAAAAACTCAAGGATGGCAACGTGGTCGTCCACGGTATGACCGCCCAGGATATCCAGGACGTCATCGCCGCCTTCGCACAAGCGGCTAAAGACGCGCAGCGTATCGGCATGGACGGCGTGGAAATCCACGGCGCCCACGGCTATCTGGTAGACCAGTTCTTCTGGGAAGGCAGCAACCAGCGCACCGACGAGTACGGCGGCAGCCTGGCCAACCGCTCGCGGTTCGCCATCGAGCTGATCCAAGCGACCCGCGCCGCTGTGGGCCCGGACTTTCCGATCATCTTCCGTTTCTCCCAGTGGAAACAACAGGACTACACCGCGCGTCTGGTACAAACCCCCGAAGCGCTGGGTGAGTTTCTCAAGCCGCTGTCTGAAGCAGGTGTGGATATCTTCCACTGCTCCACGCGGCGTTTCTGGGAGCCGGAGTTCGAAGGTTCCGACCTTAATCTGGCCGGCTGGACTCGCCAGCTCACCGGTAAACCCACCATCACCGTCGGCAGCGTCGGCCTGGATGGCGAGTTCCTGCAATTCATGGTCAACACCGACAAGGTCGCCCAACCGGCCAGCCTGGAAAAACTGCTGGAGCGTCTGAACAACGACGAGTTCGACTTGGTTGCCGTAGGCCGTGCGCTGCTGGTGGACCCGGATTGGGCCGTCAAGGTGCGCGAAGGCCGCGAAGCGGACATCCTGCCGTTCAGTCGTGAGGCGTTGACGACCCTGGTGTAAGCGGCGACAGGGCGGGTGCCAGGTGTCCGCTCTCGCAGACACCGCGCAATTGGCGCTCGAACTGTTCGATGATCGCCGGCCAGCCCTGGCGGCTCGCATGCTGGCGTGCATTCAAGCGTGCCCTGCGCAAACTTTCGCTTTCTTCGAGTAGCCAGTTGGCCGCATCGCAGAACGCGTCCTCATCTCCAGGCATCGCCAGCACACCGTTATAGCCATGGCGGATGTGCTGGGTTGCGGCGGCCTGATCGTACGCCACCACGCCCAATCCTGAGGCCATGGCTTCCAACACTACATTGCCGAAGGTTTCTGTGAGGCTGGGAAACAGGAACAGGTCCCCCGAGGCATAGTGCCTGGCCAGGGTCTCGCCGCGCTGGGTGCCGCAGAAGATTGCGTCCGGAAGGTCGCGCTCCAACTGAGGCCGCTGTGGGCCGTCGCCGACGATGATTAATTTCAGTCGACGCTGTGGATAAGTGGTTTGCAAGGACTCGTAGCAACGTTTGAGCAACCCTAGGTTTTTTTCCTGGGCCAGTCGCCCGACATGCAGCACCGCCACGTCTTCGTTGCCCAACCCCCAACTGTCGCGCAGTGCATTGTCGCGTTTGGCCGGGTGGAAGAGTTGGCTGTCGACGCCGCGCGACAGCATGCCCAGGCGCTCGAAATGCCGGCGTTCCAGTTCCAGGCGTTGGCTGGCGCTGGGCACCAGCGTCAAACTGGAGCGGTTATGGAACCAGCGCAGATAGTGGGTGACCATCCGGCTTAACAGGCTCAGGCCATATTGGTTCGAGTACTGCTGGAAATTGGTGTGGAAACCACTGACCACGCTGATCCCCAAACGCCGCGCCGCCCGCAACGCCGACAACCCCAAGGGGCCTTCGGTGGCGATGTACAGCACATCTGGGCGCTGACGTGTCCAGCGTCGTAGCAACTTGTGCATCGACGATTGGCCCCATTGCAGCCCCGGATAACCTGGCAGCGGCCAGCCACGGCACAGTAGCAATTGGGCGTCGCTCGGGCGGCTCTGGTCTACGCCCTGGCGCGGGCGCACCAGTTCGACTTGATGGCCACGGGCGCGCAAACCATCGCACAAGCGGCCGAGGGTATTGGCCACCCCGTTGATCTCTGGCGGGAAGGTTTCGGTGATCAGGGTGATGTGAAGCGAAGCTGTCGTCATGACCCACAGTCTCACTGTGGGCCATGTCGTCAATGTGTCATCGGGATGATGGATTTATGACGGGTGTCGCTTTGTGTTGCTGCGCCATGGCCTCGGCCCCTTGTTCACGCACCCAGAACAGCGTCGCGCCGGCCACCGCCGCCGGCATCATCAACAGGTTGACCACCGGCACCAATAGCACCAGATAGACGACGCCGCCGAAGCTCATGCTCTGCCAGCGTTTCTGGCGCAGCCAGGCGAGCATTTCGTTCCAGCCCAGTTTGTGGTTGTCCGCCGGGTAGTCGATGTACTGGATCGCCATCATCCAAACACCGAACAGCAGCCACAGTGGTGCGGCGACCAGGTTGACCACCGGAATGAACGACAGGATAAACAGGCCGATGGCCCGTGGCAGGAAGTAACCCAGCTTGCGCATTTCCCGGGCCAGGGTGCGGGGAACCATGGCGATCAGTTCGCCCCAACTGAAGGGTGGGAAGTCATCGGTGCCCCGCACCACCACTTCGACCTTCTCCGCCAGGAAGCCATTGAACGGCGCCGCGATGATGTTGGCGAGCATAGTGAAGGTGAAGAACACCATCAGCACCACCAGCACCACAAACAGTGGCCACAGCAGATAATTGAGAAAACTCAGCCAACTGGGCAGGGTCGGCATCAAGTGATCGACCCACAGGCTGAACTGATGGCCGGCAAAATAGATCAGGCCGACGAACAAGATCAGGTTGATCGCCAGCGGCAGCAGCACAAACAAACGCAGGCCGGGGCTCAACACCAGTTTGAGGCCCTCGCGCAGGTATTGCGGGCCGGAAAGAACAGGGGCGGGCATGACGAACTCCGAGCAGAATGACGAACGCGCCGACCTTACCGGCTTTGTCTTCAGGGCGAAAGCGTGGTCAGCGCGACGACATCAAAGGTAACAAACGCGTCGATCAAGGGCGCCGACTGCATAGAGACCGCCTATGAGCTGGATTGTTAATCCGTATTTCCTTAATCTTGCCCCCCTCTATACGCTGCACCCATTATTTTTCAGGATCTGCGAGTTCAAGCCTTCCCCAAGTGCTTCGCGGTCCTTTTTTATTCCAGCCGTCTTGTGGTTCGGGCGGTCGATAGGAGCGAGTCATGTCTGATACCCGTCATTCGCGAGTGATTATTCTCGGTTCCGGCCCTGCCGGTTACAGCGCTGCCGTCTATGCGGCCCGCGCCAACCTCAAGCCGCTGCTGATCACCGGCATGCAGGCGGGCGGTCAACTGACCACCACCACCGAAGTCGACAACTGGCCGGGCGACGTCCACGGCCTGACCGGCCCGGCGCTGATGGAGCGTATGAAAGAACACGCCGAGCGCTTTGAGACCGAAATTGTTTTCGACCACATCAACCAGGTCGATTTCTCGAAGAAGCCTTACAGCCTGACCGGCGACAGCGGCGTGTACACCTGTGATGCCCTGATCATCGCCACCGGTGCCAGCGCTCGTTACCTGGGCCTGCCGTCGGAAGAAGCGTTTATGGGCAAGGGCGTGTCCGCCTGCGCCACCTGCGACGGTTTCTTCTACCGTAACAAGCCGGTCGCCGTGGTTGGTGGCGGCAACACTGCCGTGGAAGAGGCGCTGTACCTGGCCAACATCGCCAGCACCGTGACCCTGATCCACCGCCGTGAGACCTTCCGTGCCGAAAAGATCCTGATCGACAAGCTGCACGCCCGCGTCGCCGAAGGCAAAATCATCCTCAAGCTCAACGCCACCCTGGACGAAGTCCTGGGCGACAATATGGGCGTGACCGGTGCTCGCCTGAAAAACAACGACGGCAGCTTCGACGAGCTGAAAGTCGACGGTGTGTTCATCGCCATCGGCCACACTCCGAACACTTCGCTGTTCGAAGGCGTGCTGGAAGCCAAAGACGGTTACCTGGTGGTGCAGGGCGGTCGTGAAGGCAACGCCACCGCCACCAACATCGAAGGTATCTTCGCCGCCGGTGACGTGGCTGACCACGTATACCGCCAGGCCATCACCTCGGCCGGCGCCGGTTGCATGGCTGCCCTGGATGCCGAGCGTTACCTCGACGGTTTGAAGGATGCTTCGTTCTAAAGTGCCCATATAAAAAAACCGGCTGCGAGGCCGGTTTTTTTTGGACACCGCTATCGGGGGCAAGCCCCCTCCCACACTGAATCTGCGCTTGCCTTCAACTTGTCGCATTGTGGAGGCATGGACCCGATCAAAATTGTGGAAGGGGGCTTGCCCCCGATGCAGATGTACCCGCTGTTGAATAGTTGGCTGACCCGACACTATCTGGGCAAGCCTATTACCTGCATCTGACTCAGGACTTGCGCGTCAGGGGCTGTGCCGCAAATTTCACCCCGGCCAACCCATGGGCCATCAACGCGCGAATATTGCCATGGTCATTGCCCTCCGGCGTGGCCACCACCGCACGGTAGTGCTCCCCAAACGCCAGCAGCGCTTCCTGATCGCTCAAGCCTTCCAGCAGGGCCAATCCCAGGGTCTTGCACGAACCTTCGTTCTGCAAAGCGGCGTTTTCCAAGTTGCCATTGGTGAACGCTTGGGGCTGGTAATCGTAACCGGCCGCGACAAACGCCAGGGTATCGGCAAAAACGTGCTCGCCACTGTTAAGGCTGGCGCGCAGAGTGTTCAGATCAGTCATGGGGTTTTCCTTGGGCGAACGCGGCCTGTTGCTCGGCGCTGGCTTCTTTCTGGTATTGGGCTTTCCACTCGGCGTACGGCATGCCGTACACCACTTCACGGGCGTCATCGAGGCTCAGCTCGATCTGGCGCTCATCGGCCTCGGCCTTGTACCACTTGGACAGGCAATTACGGCAAAAGCCGGCGAGGTTCATCAGGTCGATATTCTGCACGTCCTTGCGGCTGTCCAGATGCGCTACCAGTCGGCGGAAGGCGGCGGCTTCGAGTTCGAGGCGTTGTTGATCGTTCATCGTGGGGCTCTTCGAGGCAGCTTCAAGCGGGTGTGCTTCAAGCTGCATGTTGGAATGGGGTTGGCCAATAGCTTGCAGCTTTTAGCTAGCGGCTTGCAGCTAACGTTATCGACACCGACTCGGCAAACCGCAGCGCGTGGGGCTTGTCCACTTCGACTTCGGCATACAGCACCGATGCGTTGCTCATCACCAGGTCCAACAGTTCCTGAGTCAGGCGCTCCAGCAGGGCAAAGCGGTTGCCCTCCACATGGGCAATGATGGCCTTGGTGATGGTGCGGTAGTTCAGCGCGTGGTCGATGTCGTTGTCGCGCACGGCTTCCTGGGCGGCATACAGGATGGTCAGGTTGATCAGCACGTCCTGCTTATTGAGGATTTCGTCCTCATTGATGCCGATATAGGTACGCAGGCACAGGTCCTTGACCCGGATGCGCGCCATGCCTGGTTGAAGTTGTGGCATTGCTACTTGCTCCGTCCAATCAGTTGCAGGAACTCCATGCGCGTGGTGTTCGACTCGCGAAACGCGCCGAGCATCACCGAGGTGTTCATGGTTGAATTCTGTTTCTCCACGCCGCGCATCATCATGCACATGTGCTGAGCCTCGATCACCACGGCCACGCCAGCGGCCTGGGTGACCTCCTGGATCGCATCGGCGATTTGCCGCGTGAGGTTTTCCTGGATCTGCAGGCGTCGGGCGAACATGTCGACGATGCGCGCCAGCTTCGACAGGCCCAGCACGCGGCCGGTCGGGATATACGCCACATGGGCTTTGCCGATAAAGGGCAGCAGGTGGTGCTCGCACAGCGAATACAGCTCGATGTCCTTGAGGATCACCATCTCGTCATTGTCGGAGGCGAACAGCGCGCCATTGACGATCTCTTCCAGGTTCTGCTCGTAGCCATGACACAGGTATTGCATGGCTTTGGCGGCGCGCTTGGGGGTATCGAGCAAGCCTTCGCGTTCCGGGTCTTCGCCCAGGCCCATGAGGATCTCGCGGTAATGGTGGGGCAGGGAAAAGGTCATACAACATCCTCAAAACGGCTTACTTGATATGCCGCCCGCCATTGACGGTCAGGGTGGTACCGGTGACATAAGGGTTATCCAACAGGTAACGCACGCTCTGGTAGATCACGTCGGGGCCGGGCTCGATGCCCAGTGCCGATTTGGCCAGGACTTTGGCGCGATAGGCCGCGTCATCACCCTCGTTGAACATCACCATGGCCGGCGCAATGCCGTTGACCTTGATCCGCGGCGCGAACTGCGCGGCGAACGACAGGGTCAGGCTGTCGAGCCCGGCCTTGGTGGCGCAATAGGCGATGTGCTGGCGGCTGCCCTTGCGCACCACGTCATCGCTGATATGCACGATATCGGCGGGTGAAGAGCGTTGCAGCAAAGGTGAACAATGCAGGTTGATCAGGTACGGCGCAAGCATGTGCACATTGAACATGTCGATAAACGCGCGGCTTTCATCACCCGGGGTTTCCGCGATCCAGGCCGAGGCGTTATGAATGATCGCGCGCAGGCTTTGAGTGCGGGTGTGCACTTGCGCGATAAACGCCAGCACCCCGGCCTCGCTGGAGAAGTCAGCGAAAATGCCGATCGCGCCGCGTTCGCGCAAGGCCTGCACGCCGGGGCGTTCGCTGCGGTAACTGAAAATAACCGGTTGACCCTCGTCCAGCAGGCGATGGGCGCAATGCAGGCCGACACGCTGGCCGGCGCCGGTGATCAGGATCGGGGCGTTCGTTGCAGTCATGGGAGGCTCGCGTCGCTGGCAGGCTCGAATCATACCAGCGACACGCCGCCCCTGTACTCACGCCGCCGCTTCGGTGGCCTTGGGCGGTGGCTGGGTGGGGTGCAGCCAGTTCGCCAGCAGGTGGGTCGACAGCGGGATGAACAGGTAAACCATCAGTGGCGTCAGCGCCAGGGTACTGACCAGCACCCGAGGCACCAGCTCCAGCCCGTTGAGCAGCGGCCCCAACACAAAGTTGAACAGCAGCGACACCGGGAAAAAGGCCAGCCAGATCGCCACGGCCTGCTTCCAGCGCGGTGGACGCGCACCCACTGCGCCGAACCAACCGTCGATGCCACGCACACGGTGCTCGGACGGGTCGGCAAACAAGTCGCTGCCACGGCTCAGCCAGGCACTGCGCGACGCCGAAAACTCCCAGGCGTGCAGGGTCTGTTCATCGGCAAACCGGAAAATGATCTGGAACTCATCGTCGTTGGGCGGTGGCGCGAGTACGCCCGAACCCAGGTAACCGGGGAAGTCAGTGGCCAGTTGCTCGCCTTCGCGCAGCCAGGCCATCAGTTCTTCGTAGCGTCCCTTAGCCACACGGCGGGCGACCATCAGGGTGACGGGAGAGGTAGACATTGTGTATCTCCAAATAGACAGGTGCGCTTGACCGGGTAGGTGGCACACAGACGAGGCTGCGGGGTAATGCAGCGACGTGGAAAAAACAGGCAAGGATTATTCCTGAATTCAGCCAATACACCAGCGACATTGGTCTGAAAAGCACAGGTCTTGAAATAGACAGCTTTAAAGGCGTTAAATGAGGCCCCGTTTACCGTTGGTTCTTGGTCTTAAATGCCTTTGATCATTGCCCCCGTTGATAGTATTTCGCATTCAGACTCGACGGATTCTCAAGAGCTGTTTCCGATCCGCGAAGTGTCCAGAATGACAGGCATCAACCCCGTCACCCTGCGTGCATGGGAGCGACGCTATGGTCTGATCCAACCGATGCGCACTGAAAGCGGGCATCGGTTGTACTCCCGGCACGATATTGAGACGGTCAATCGCATCCTCAGTTGGATCGAGCGTGGCGTGGCGGTCAGTAAAGTGGGCAAGATTCTCGCCCGGGATGCTCGCCAGGCTGCAGCGGTCCGCGCCGAAGGGGTTGCGCCGCAGGAGAATGAATGGCTGCAGTTACAGGCACGGCTGAGACAGGCCATCAGTGGTTTCGATGACCGCCAACTGGAGAGCCTGTACGGCCAGGTGCTTGCCACCTACCCCGTCAGCGTCGCATTCCAAGACGTCCTGATGCCGTTATGGAATGAGCTGCTGCGCCATCAAGGACGCTTCGGCCAGGCCAGTGAATGGTTGTTCTTCGACGCCTTCCTGCGCATGCAAGTATCGCAGCGTCTGCAACTGGCAAGCGCCGCAGCACCGCGTCGAGTTTTACTGGCGGCTCTGCCGGGCGAATGCCGTAAGTTGGAATTGCTGGTGGCGGGCTTGCTGATGGCGCGCGACGGCCTAGCCGTGAGGGTGCTCGGGATGGGCCAGCCTTTCGACGAGTTGACGCTGGTCTGCCAGAAGATCCAGCCCCAGGCGCTGGTGATCTTCTCCAATCATGCCCATAACCACGACCTGGCTGCGCGGTTGAACCGCCTGGCGCAAACCCTGGATTGCCCGCTATTTATCGCCGGGGATGCTTCAGACCTGGCCGAAAACGACCTGGCAGGTTCTTCCATCGGCTGCTTGGGCAATGACGGGCCGGTGATGCAGCGCCGTTTGCAGCAGTTTCTCAGCGGCAGCCTCGATACCTGATTTCAGGCATGCACGTGCGGGTGAGCCAAGCGGTGCTGGTGCAGGATGAAGTGGCGCAGGCGTTCGGTTTCGTCCACGTTGCTCTGGCTAATGCGATAGGCGAACAGGCCCCGCGCGGTTTCCCGTTGCAGCGTGCCGCGCAGGGCGATGCGCTCGTAGCCGGAAGGGCTGAACCACAACGCGAAGGTTTTCGGCGGCTTGAAGCGCCCGCGGATTTCCACCAGCACGCCTTTGAATGACACCTCATGCACCCACAGGGCGCCAGGGATGCCCCGGACATTCTCCAATGCCACCGGCGTTTCCAGCGCCAGCCGCCACGGGCGAATCATGGGCCCGTCTTCGAAAATACTCGGCACGCCTAGCCGCAGATGCACCGCATTGAACTCGTCCTCTACCAACTGCAAAGGGAAGGTCAGTTGCTGGTTGTCGAACTGCGCCTGGATGGTCACATGGTCATGAGCCGCGAGGCGGGTGAGTAGATCGCGAATCTGCGCGCCGCCGTTGACGGTCAGGCTCGACGAAGAATCCCGCAGGTTGAGTTGCGGGTTGTGCTGCATGTTCTGAATGAAGTCCAGTTCATCCTGGGTCAGAAGTGCGTTGCGTGGCATCGCCGTTGCTCGGTAGGAGGTGCTAAAGCGCCATTATCCCCTTTAGTGACCCTGTTTTCTAAATTTTGTTTGTTCCGCTGGTCGCGCGAAGGGCAGCAAGCTCGGCCTTGACCTGGGCCAGTTCGGCTTCCAACTGGGCCACGCGCTGTTGGGCCTTGACCTGCTGGGTAACATCCTTTTGCACACCGACAAAATACGTCTGCTTGTCGGCCTCGTTATAAACCGTCGACAGCGACAGCTCATTCCAGAAATGACTGCCGTCCTTGCGGTAATTACGCAGGATTTCTCGGCAGGCGCCGCCGCTTTCCAGTATGTCGCGAATGGCCATCAGCGCGGGTTGGTCGCGATCGCCCGATTGCAGGAAGCGGCAGTCCTGATAGAGGATTTCATCCAAGGTGTAACCGGTCAGCCGTTCGAATGCCGGGTTGACGTAAATCAGCGGTTTGTCTTTGCCTTCGCGTTCGGCGACGACGATACCGTCGTTCGACGCATTGATGACCAGTTGCATCAGCTTGGCATTAATCATTGAGCGGTCCATGGCATGTCGGTGGAATGTGCAGTTTATGGCAAGTGCTGAATCTTGCACTGGGCACCGCGAAATTTTTGCGCCAGCTGTTAATATCCCAGGCTTTCGCTCAACTACAGGATCAGATTGATGAAAGTCGCCATCCTTTCCGGCTCGGTGTACGGCACCGCAGAAGAAGTGGCCCGCCACGCTGTCGGCATCCTCAAAGCCGCGGGCTTCGAGGCCTGGCACGATCCTCGCGCCACCCTGGCGGACGTGCAGGCCTATGCCCCCCAGGCGCTCGTGGCCGTGACGTCCACCACCGGCATGGGTGAATTGCCCGACAACCTCCAGCCTCTGTACTCGACACTTCGCGATCAACTACCCGCTGCCTTGCGCGGTTTGCCTGGCGCGGTAATCGCCCTGGGCGACGCCAGCTACGGCGATACCTTCTGCGCCGGTGGCGAGCAGATGCGCGAGCTGTTCGGCGAGCTGGGCGTGCGCGAAGTGCTGCCGATGCTGCGCCTGGATGCCAGCGAAAGCGTGACCCCGGAAACCGACGCCGAACCGTGGCTGGGCGAGTTGATCACGGCACTGCGCGGTTGAGTGGGTACTCACGCAACAGCGCCAGCCAGGCTTGGGCGGCTTTCGACAAATAAGCACCTTCGCGCCAGATAAAAGCAATGTCCCAGCGCAGATAATCCGGCGCTTGCAGGGGCACGCGCACCACCCCCGGACGCACCAGCCCACGGGCGACCACGCTGGGCAGCAGCACCACGCCCTGGCCGGCCGCGACCAGGGCCGCAAGGAAGTCCGCCTGGCCGCTGCGCCCGGCTTCCTTGGGGGTAAAGCCCAGGCTTTGGCAGGCTTGCAGCAGCCGATCATTCAACACGAAGCTGCGCTGATACATCAGAAACGGCGTGTCGGCCAGCGCCTCCAGGCGTACCTGCGGTTGTTGCGCCAAGGGGTGATCCACGGGCAACAACGCGTCCAGCGGTTCATCGCAAAACGCCTGCCAGGCGAACGCCGGATCGTTGGGCATCAGGCTGCCGCCCACTTCCAATTCGCCGTTGAGAATCGCCTGTTCGATGCTACGCGTGCCGCCTTCCAGCAATTGGATGGTCACGTTGGGGTAGCGCCGGCGGTATTCGGCAAATAGCTCGGCGAACAAGGTATCGCCGCCTAGCTGCGGCAGGCCCAGGCGTAACTCGCCACGGGTTAGCTGTTGCATGTCGTCCAGTTCGCTCTGCAGTTCGCTTTGCAAGCGCAGCATGGCTTCGGCGCGTTGCAACACGACGCGGCCGGCGGCGGTCAGGCGAATGTGCGAACCGGTGCGCTCCAGCAGCGGCGTGCCGAGGCTGTATTCCAATTGTGCGACCTGCTTACTGACCGCCGATTGGCTGATGTGCAGGGTTTTACCGGCCTGGGTAAACCCACCGCGATGAACCACTTCGACAAAACTGCGCAGCTGTTTGAATTCCATGGGTCCGATTCCAGTCTGGAATGGCTGGCAGTCTAACAATTCGCTTCGGGGATAGGCATGGCCTCTTTAAAATAGGAGCCCTGCGAGGACCCCAACCATGAATCGTCTTACCTTTAAACCCCTTGGCCGTCTGTTGACCGAACTGGTGGTGCTGCTGGCTATCTACCTGCTGGGATGCCAATTGGCCGCCTGGCTGGCCTGGCCGATTCCCGGCGGCGTGGTGGGCCTGGGCTTGTTGCTGGTGGCCTTCGCCAGTGGCTTGGTGCAACCGGCCACGCTGCAATTGGGCGCCGGTGTGTTAATGGCGGAAATGCTGCTGTTCTTTATTCCTGCATTGATGAGCCTGTTGGACTACGGCGGCCTGGTACGCAACGAAGGCTGGCGCATCCTGCTGGTGATCGGTTGCAGCACCTTGGCGGTGATGCTGGTCACGGCGTTTACCGTGGAGCTGGTGTGCCGCTGGAGGTTGCGCCATGAAGCTTGAACTGATGCCGGTGTTCTGGCTTGCGCTGACCCTCGGCGCCTATGTCTTCAGCCGTTGGTTGTATCGACGCACCGGGCGTTATCTGTTGTCGCCGTTGGTCCTGGTGCCGGTGTTGCTGCTGGCGGTGGCGGTGCCGATGCATACCGCCTATGCCGAATACGCCACCGACACGCACTGGTTGATTGGGGTGCTAGGCCCGGTCACCGTGGCGTTCGCGGTGCCTATATGGCAGCAGCGCCGTTTGTTGGCGCGCCACTGGTCGGCGTTGTTGCTGGGGATGGTGGCGGGCAGCGCAGCCTCCATCGCCACCTCGTTTGGCCTGGCCAAAGCGCTTGCGTTAGACAGCTCGGTGGCGTTGTCGCTGGTGCCGCGCTCGATCACTACGCCGTTCGCGATGCCGGTGTCATCCGACCTGGGCGGGGTGCCGGAACTCACGGCTGTATTCGTGATGTTCACCGGGGTGATCGGCGCCATGCTCGGCGGCGTGTTGCTCAAATGGCTGCCGTTGCGCACGCCGTTGGCGCGTGGCGCGCTGTTCGGGGTAGGCGCCCATGGTGCGGGTGTGAGCCGCGCCCATGAGGTGGGTGGCGAAGAAGGCTCGGTGGCTGGCCTGGTGATGGTGCTGACCGGCCTGCTCAACCTGTTTGCCGCGCCTTTATTGGCGGCGCTTCTCTGACGGCGCCTGTACGAATTTCAACTATTCTCAAAGCTGACTCGCACAGTCATCAAGCTGGCTGCCAAGGCGACTCCGCCAGCCAAGCCGCCTGACTAGACTGGCCCATCCCTTAAAAAAAACAATAAGAACGTGCGCCAAGGAGGTCATCACCGTGAGCCTAGCCCCGGTTGTATCGCCACACAATGTCCAGGCCCAAGTCAGCGCTGCCGAGTGGCAAACGCGTGTCGACCTTGCCGCGTGCTATCGCCTGGTGGCGATGCATGGTTGGGACGATCTGATCTTCACCCATATCTCGGCCAAAGTGCCGGGCACCGACGATTTCCTGATCAACCCCTACGGCCTGATGTTCCACGAGATTACCGCGTCGAGCCTGGTCAAGGTCGACCAGGCCGGCAACAAGCGCATGGACAGCCCCTATGACATCAACCCGGCCGGCTACACCATCCACAGCGCCATCCATGAAGTGCGCCACGATGTGACCTGCGTGCTGCACACCCACACCGCCGCCGGTGTCGCCGTGGCTGCGCAGAAACAGGGCGTATTGCCCATCAGTCAGCAATCGATCTTCGTGCTCTCCAGCCTGGCCTATCACGCTTACGAAGGGGTGGCGCTGAACCACGAGGAAAAGGCCCGCCTGCAAGCCGATCTGGGCGACAGTCAATTTCTGATGTTGCACAACCATGGCCTGCTGACCTGTGGCGCCAGCATCGCCGACACGTTCCTAATGATGTTTATCTTCCAGCGCGCCTGCGAAATCCAAGTACTGGCGCAAACCGGCGGCGCCGAGCTGATTGGCATCGAGCCGCAGATTCTCGCGGGAGCGAAGGCCATGAGCGCGGCCGTCACCAAGAGCGCTCAAGGCATGGGCGGCGCGCTGGCCTGGCCGGCGTTGTTGCGTAAGCTGGACCATCAAAACCCTGGGTATAAAACCTGATGCCAATCGCCGAGATCCCGCTTCGAGCCTGGCGCAAGCGTGGCCAGGATTTCGACTTTCATGGCCGTACCATCCGCTACTGGGTAGCGGGGCAGGGCGAGCCGCTGTTGCTGATCCACGGTTTTCCCACGGCCAGTTGGGACTGGCATTACCTGTGGCAAGCCCTGGCCCAGCGCTACCTGGTGATCGCCTGCGACATGCTCGGTTTCGGCGATTCGGACAAGCCCATGGACCATGGCTACTGCCTGCTGGAACAGGCGGATTTGCAGCAGGCCCTGCTCGACCACCTGCGTGTGGGTCAACCGGTGCATGTGTTGGCCCACGACTATGGCGACAGCGTCGCCCAGGAACTGCTGGCGCGGCACTATGAAGGCCGCTTCCGGATGGCCAGCGGGGTGTTTCTCAACGGTGGGCTGTTTCCGGAAACCCATCGCCCGGCGCTGGTGCAGAAACTCCTTCTCAGCCCATTGGGCTGGATGATCGGGCGGGCCTTCGGGCGCAATGCCCTGTCGAAAAGCTTCAGCCAGATTTTCGGCCCCTCCACCCGCCCCAGCGAAAGTGCCCTGGATGATTACTGGAGCCTGATCAGTTGCAACGATGGCCCGCGCATCTTGCACAAATTGATCGCTTACATCCCCCAACGTCGGCGCCTGCGCGATCGTTGGGTGCAAGCCATGCAAAGGGGAGGCGTGCCGTTGCGGGTGATCGACGGCGAGATCGACCCGATTTCCGGTGCCCACATGGTGGAGCGTTACCAGCAGTTGATACCGAATGCCGATACGGTGCTGCTGGCCAATATCGGCCATTACCCACAGGTCGAGGCGCCGGTGCAGGTGCTCAAGCACTACCTGGCATTTCGTGATCGGGTCGGGCGGCCCGCGTCGCAGGTGGCCTATTCCTGAGGCACGCAATATCCCTCAGCCTTATCGCGCACCATTCAGCCGCGACCGTATTTATTGTGACCAAAGGCCCTGTGCCTGACACTCCAGCCATTCCCATTGTCGCCATTGGAGTTCGGTATGAGTGAGTCAGTGCAGTTTCAGGATAAGGTCGTGATCGTCACCGGTGCCGGCGGCGGCTTGGGCCGGGCCCATGCGCTGTTGTTCGCCCGGCATGGCGCCAAGGTGCTGGTCAACGATCTCGGCGGTTCGACCCAGGGCGAGGGCGCCAGTGCGTCGGCGGCTGACCGTGTGGTGGCGGAGATTCGTGCGGCGGGCGGTATCGCCGAGGCCAACCATGACTCTGTCACCGACGGTGACAAGATCGTGCAGAACGCTCTCGATGCGTTTGGCCGTATCGACGTGGTGGTCAACAACGCCGGCATTCTGCGGGACAAGACCTTTCATAAAATGGACGACAGCGACTGGGACCTGGTTTACCGGGTGCATGTCGAAGGCGCCTACAAAGTCACCCGCGCCGCCTGGCCCCATCTGCGCGAGCAAGGTTATGGCCGGGTGATCTTCACCGCGTCCACCTCGGGCATCTACGGCAACTTCGGCCAGTCCAACTACGGCATGGCCAAGCTCGGCCTGTACGGCCTGACCCGCACCCTGGCGCTGGAAGGCCGCAAGAACAACATCCTGGTCAACGCCATCGCCCCGACCGGCGCCACGCGCATGACCGAAGGCCTGATTCCGCCGCAGGTGTTCGAACGCCTCAAGCCGGAGCTGGTCAGCCCGCTGGTGGTGTACTTGGGCAGTGAGGCCTGCCAGGAAACCTCTGGGCTGTTCGAAGTGGGCGGCGGCTGGATCGGCAAGACCCGCTGGGAGCGCAGCCTGGGCGTGGGCTTCGACCCCGAAGCCGGGTTCTCCCCGGACGACGTGGCCGCCCATTGGGCGCAGATCTGCGACTTCGAAGGCGCCGCGCACCCCAAGGACAATATCGAAGCGTTGAAGGAGATGATGGCCAACTTGCAGAAATACAGCCTGTGATCATTGCCTGAACATGCTTGAATCCCACGGGGCGCTGATGGCGCCCCGTTTGTTTCGCGCATAAAAAAGGCCGCTGCACAGGCAGCGGCCGAAGTAAGACGTTTGATCAAGGAGCAACAAATCAACGTCAGTGAACACCGGTAACAGATTGAAAGAAGGCATCAATCTATTGAACTTGAGCTTGTCTTCCAAACCTGGAAGCGGGCGGTTTGCCCTGAAAGCCCGGTCAGAATAGCGGTTTGTAACAAGATGAGTAATAGCGGTTCAGGACAAGGACTGTTACGTATCCGGCAACAGTCTTAAGTTCGCCATCCATGCTCCTGATAGTGCGCCATCCACCCGGCGCATACCCGCGCCCGCACCCAGCCAGAGCGGCCTGTAATCCTTTCGAGCGACAACACGAATCCCTCCTTGGTGCGCTTATCGCTCCTGATTCGCGGCAGTAGGGTGGGGCCTTCTGTCACTCACCGGGGAAGACGCATGACAAAAACAACAATGCGCGCCATCTTCACGCCACAGGCGCTGGCTGCTGCGGTTGCGTTGGGTTGCTGTGCTCAGGCGCAGGCTGTTTCGTTCAACATTGGCGAGATCGAAGGGCAATTCGATTCGTCGCTGTCGGTCGGTTCGAGTTGGGGCATGCGCGATGCCGACAAGAAGCTCGTGGGCACCGTCAACGGCGGCACGGGCCAGGCTTCCACGGGGGATGACGGACGCCTCAACTTCAAGAAGGGCGAGACCTTCTCCAAAATCTTTAAAGGCTTGCACGACCTGGAGCTGAAGTACGGCGATACCGGCGTGTTCGTGCGCGGCAAATACTGGTACGACTTCGAACTCAAGGACGAAGACCGCGAGTTCAAGCCCATCAGCGACCACAACCGCAAGGAAGGCGCCAAATCCAGCGGCGCAGAGATCCTCGATGCGTTCGTCTACCACAACTATTCCCTGGGCGACCTGCCGGGCACCGTGCGCGCCGGTAAGCAGGTGGTCAGTTGGGGCGAAAGCACCTTCATCGGTAACTCCATCAACAGCATCAACCCGATCGACGTGTCGGCGTTTCGTCGGCCGGGCGCCGAGATCAAGGAAGGCCTGATCCCGGTGAACATGCTGTTTGCGTCCCAGAGCCTGACCAACCAGCTGACCGTGGAAGGTTTCTATCAGCTGGAATGGGACCAGACCGTGTTGGACAACTGCGGCACGTTCTTCGGTGGCGATGTGGCGGCGGACGGTTGCACCAATAACTACACCGTCGGCAACCCGGCCATCCGCCCTTTGCAACCGGTAGCGGCGGCGTTCGGCCAGGGTTTTAGTGTGGCCAATGAAGGGGTGATCGTACGGCGTGCCGGCGACCGCGATGCGCGGGATTCCGGCCAGTTCGGCGCCGCGTTGCGCTGGTTGGGCGACGACACCGAGTACGGCCTGTACTTCATGAACTACCACAGCCGTACCCCGACCGTGGGCACCATCACCAACAACACCAGCCTGGCCACCCTCGGCGCCATCGCCGGCGCGGCCAATGGCCTGGCACCCGGCTCCGGTGCGGGCCTGGTGCAAAGCCTGATGCTCGGGCGTGGCCAGTACTACCTCGATTACCCGGAAGATATCCGACTGTTCGGCGCCAGTTTCTCCACCACGTTGCCCACCGGCACGGCCTGGACCGGGGAGATCAGCTACCGGCCGAATGCGCCGGTGCAACTGAATACCACCGACCTGACCCTGGCCTTGATCAACCCGGTCGCCGGCCAGGCGGCCTCGCCGATTCGCAGCAACTTCGGGGATGACAACACCGGCTACCGCCGCAAGGAAATCACCCAAATCCAGAGCTCCATGACCCAGTTCTTCGACCAGGTGTTGGGCGCTGAGCGTCTGACGGTGGTGGGCGAAGCGGCCGTGGTGCATGTGGCGGGCCTGGAAGACAAATCCAAACTGCGTTACGGCCGCGACTCGGTGTATGGCGCTTACGGATTCCAGGGCGACACCGACGGTTTCGTCACCTCGACGTCCTGGGGTTACCGCGCGCGGGCGATCCTGGACTACAACAACGCGATTGCCGGGGTGAACCTCAAACCCAACCTGTCCTGGTCCCATGACGTTGCCGGCTACGGCCCCAACGGCCTCTTCAACAAAGGCGCCAAGGCCATCAGCGTGGGCGTCGATGCCGACTACCGCAGCACCTACACCGCCAGCCTCAGCTACACCGACTTCTTCGGCGGCGACTACAACACCCTGACCGACCGTGACTTCCTCGCCCTCAGCTTCGGCGTGAACTTCTGATTTGGCTTAGAGAAGGACAAGAACGTATGCGTAAGACAATTGCAGTGTTGGCCCTCAGCTTGTTGGCCGCCAACGTATGGGCCGCGGTTTCCCCGGAAGAAGCCGCCAAGCTTGGCACCACCCTCACTCCGGTGGGCGCGGAGAAGGCTGGTAATGCCGACGGTTCGATCCCGGCCTGGACCGGTGGCATCCCCAAAAATGCCGGCGCGGTGGACAGCAAAGGCTTTCTGGCTGACCCGTTCGCCAATGAAAAACCGCTGTTTGTGATCACCGCCGCTACGGTGGACAAGTACAAGGACAAACTGTCCGACGGCCAAGTGGCGATGTTCAAGCGCTACCCCGAGACCTACAAGATTCCGGTCTACCCCAGCCACCGCACGGTGAACCTGCCGCCTGATATCTATGAATCAATCAAACGCAGCGCGCTGAACGTAAAGGCGATCAACGACGGTAACGGCCTGGAGAACTTCACCGGCAATCGTTACTACGCGTTCCCGATTCCCAAGAATGGCGTGGAAGTGCTGTGGAATCACATCACCCGTTATCACGGCGGCAACCTGCGTCGCATCATCACCCAGGCCACCCCACAGACCAATGGCAGCTACACGCCGATCCGCTTCGAGGAAGAAGTGGCGGTGCCACAGGCCATCCCGGATATCGACCCGGCCAAGGCGGCCAACGTGTTGAGTTACTTCAAGCAATCGGTGACCGCGCCGGCGCGCCTGGCGGGTAACGTGCTGCTGGTGCACGAAACCCTCGACCAGGTGAAAGAGCCGCGCCTGGCGTGGATCTACAACGCCGGTCAACGCCGCGTGCGGCGGGCGCCGCAAGTGTCCTATGACGGGCCGGGCACCGCGTCCGACGGCCTGCGCACCACCGACAACTTCGACATGTTCTCCGGCGCGCCCGACCGCTATGACTGGAAGCTGGTGGGCAAAAAAGAGATGTACATCCCCTACAACAGCTACAAGCTCGACTCGCCGTCGCTCAAGTACGACGACATCATCAAGGCCGGCCACATCAACCAGGACCTGACCCGCTACGAGCTGCACCGCGTGTGGGAAGTGGTCGGCACGGTCAAGCCGAGCGAGCGCCACATCTATGCCAAGCGTCACATGTACATCGATGAAGACAGCTGGCAAGTCGCGCTGGTGGATCACTATGACGGCCGTGGCCAACTGTGGCGGGTTGCCGAAGGTCATTCGCAGTTCTACTACGACCATCAGGTGCCGGCGTATACCGTCGAGACCCTGTATGACTTGATCGCCGGGCGTTATATCGCGCTGGGGATGAAGAACGAGGAGAAGAGCAGCTTCGTGTTCGGGTTCGCGGCCAAGGCGGCGGACTACACCCCGGCGGCGTTGCGAGCCGAAGGCGTGCGCTGATCCCGGAGCAAAGGTGGGAGGAGGCTAGTCCCCTCCCACCTTGGGTTTTATGCATGGCCTTCAATCACCCCGCTGAATACTTCTTCAACAATCGCCCGCCACGGGTCTAGGGTACGCGTCAGGTTGCATAACAATAAAAACGCAGGATGCAGCAATGACCGCCATGACTCGCTGCCTGGACCGTCCTGGATTCATGCCTCGGCTGTCCGCCCATCATCTGCTGCGCCCGCGACTGGCTGAGCCGTTGCTGGCGTCTGCCGCGCGGGTAAAGTTGGTGTGCGCCCCCGGCGGCAGTGGCAAGAGCGCGTTGCTTGCCGAGTGCGCATTGCAGGCGCCCGAAGGCTGTCAGGTGTACTGGTTGCCGCTCAATGGCGTGGCGCTCGACCCCCTCGATCTCTGCCAGCGCTTGGCGCATAACCTGGGGTTGCCCTTTACCGATGAAGCCACGTTGCTACAGGACCTGGGTCGCTGGCAGGCGCCGGCGTGGTTGTTCCTCGATGACTTTTGCCGCTTGCCCGCCCCCGCAACCGATGCCTTGCTCGACCGCCTGTTCACCGCCAGCAGCCCGGCGCTGACCTGGTGGCTAGGCGCGCGGCGGCGGCCGGCGTGCAATTGGCCGCGGCTGCTGCTGGACGACGAACTGCTGGAATGCGGCGCGGAGCTGGCCTTCAGCGCCGCAGAGATCCAGGCGCTGCTCAGCCATGCGCCGGGGCAGTCCGTCGAGGGCGTACTGCAATTCAGCGCCGGCTGGTGCGCCGGTGTGCGCATCGCGTTGCTGGGCGACGGTCATCCCGACAAGACCCTACTCGATTACCTGCAACACGAACTGTTCAGCACGTTGCCCCCCGAACTGGCCGACGCGTGGCGCGTGCTGGCCCACCTGCCGCGTTTCAACACCGGACTGTGCGAGCACCTGTTCGGCGCGGGCGACGGTGATCAGTACCTGCGTGACCTACAGGCCCTCGGCGCGTTTATCCAAGCGTGGGAAAGCAGCGATTGGTTGCAGGTGTTCCCACCCCTGGCACGCTTGATACGCGACGAGCCCTGGCCGACCAAGCGCTCCTGGCACCGTCGCGCCTGCCAATGGTTCACCGCCGAGCAGGACTGGCAGGCCGCCTTCGAACAGGCGCTGCTGGCCGAAGAATACGAAGTGGCGGTAAGCCTGTTGCAGCATTTCAGTTTCGAAGACCTGTTCCGTCAGCAGAACGCGGTGTTGCTGTTGCGCCTGCACGAGGAGCATGGCGACGAACTGATGCTCGGTTCAGCGCAGTTGGTGGGGCTGGTCACGGCGGCGCTGCTGTTTGCCGGGCGCTTCGAGCAGGCGGCGGTGTGCATCGACCAACTTGCGCGTTTCGCCCCGCAACCGACGGCGGCGCAACAGCGCCACTTGCTGGCGCGCTGGCAGGCACAGTGGGGGTGGTTGCTGCATTTGGACGGCGACGCCGAGGGTTCGCGCGCGCACTTTATCGAGGCCTTGCAAGCCTTGCCCGACAGCGCCTGGACCTCGCGGTTGATGTGCCTGTCGGGACTCACTCAGCAAGCCTTGCTGCGCGGTGAATTGGACGTGGCACAAACCCTCAACCGCGAAGCCCTGTGCCTGGCGCGCGCCCATGGCTCATTGCTGTTGGAAGCGTTGTTGGAGCTGGATCACGCGCAGTTACTGGAACAGCGCGGCGCGCCGCATCGGGCACAGAGCCTGCTGGAGCATATGCAGACGATGTTGCTCAAGCAGCGGCTCAAGGCCGGACCGTTGCTCGGGCGTATCGCCTTGCGCCGCGGGCACCTGGCGTTGCGCCAGGGGCAGGATGCCTTGGCCGAGGAGTGTTTTGAGAGTGGCTTGCCCCTGTGCCTGCACAGCCAGGACAAACGCGTGCTCTACGGGTTTCTTGGCCTGGCGCTGCTGGCGGCCAACCGAGGCGATTACGCCCAGGCATTCATTCAACTGCGCGAGGCCGAACGGCTGATGCAGCAACGCCAGGTGCCGGACACCGTGTACCGCGCAGTGTTGCTGCTGGTCAGCGGGCATTTCTGGTTGCAGCAGGGCCGCGCCGAGTTGACCGTGGAAGCGCTGCGCCGCGTGCTGCGCCACTTCCGTGGGCCGCTGGCCAAACAAGCGCCGCCGGCCACCCTGGAGTTGATCCCGCGCCTCGAATACTTATTGGTGCTGGCCGAGGTAAAACTGGGTTGCGCCGAACAGCCGCTGGCACGCCTGCAAGCGCTGCTGGACGCCACCCACCAGCGCGGCATGCTCTGTCTGGAAACCGAATTGCATCTGGTGCTGGGCGAAGTGGCTTGGCAACTGGGCGATGCCGGCCTGGCGCGTCGTTCATTGCACGCCGGGCTTGAATTGGCGGCGCGCTGCCAGGTGCAGCAAGCGATTCGCGAATTGCGTCTGCGCTCGCCGGGGCTGTTGAGCGAACTGGGGATGGAGCCCCAGGCCTCAAGCCCGGGCACGGTGGAAAACCCACTCAGTCAGCGCGAGTTGGAAGTGCTGCAATTGATTGCCCTGGGCAACTCCAACCTGGAAATCGCCGACCGATTGTTTATCTCCCTGCACACCGTCAAGACCCATGCACGGCGCATCCACAGCAAGCTCGGCGTGGAGCGGCGTACCCAGGCGGTGGCCAAGGCCAAGACGTTGGGCTTGATGACCTAGGCGCAGAACGCCTGGCGATATTCCCCAGGCGTGGCGCCCATGGCCTGGCGGAAGCGGTGAGTGAAATGGCTGGCGCTGGAGAAGCCGCATATCAGCGCAATCTCGCCAAGGGGCAGGGTGCCGCCCCGCAACAGACTCTGCGCACGAGCCAGGCGGCGCGCCAGCAGGTATTGATGGGGCGGCAGGCCGAAGCTTTGACGGAACATCCGCGCAAAGTGGTATTCCGACAACGCGCACAACCCGGCCAATTGGCCGAGGCTGAGCGGAGCCTCCAAGTGGTAATCGATGTAGTCCACCAACAACCGGCGTTGGTGCGGCGCCAGTCCGCCCTTCAAACGCAACCCGTCGCGCAGGCCGACCTGGCTGAGCAAAGTGTGGTTGAGCAGTTCGTGGGCCAGGCTGCTGGTCAGCAAACGCTCGGCGGGTTCCTGCCAGTTCAGGGCGATCAACTGGTGAAAGCGTTGGGCTTGCCTGGGGTCTTCCAGAAACGTGCTCTCGTGCAACTGCACAGTGCGTGGTTCGCGGTCGAGCAGGGTCACGCAACCGAGGGCAAATTGTTCCTGGCTGAAGTACACATGGGCCAGGCGGATTTCGCCGTTGATCACCCACCCGGACTGATGCTCGGCAGGCAGGATGCACAGCTTGTCGGGGCCGCCCTTGGTATCGGGCCGGTCGCGCCGAAACGTACCGGTGCCGCCGCCCACATAGCACGACAGGGTGTGATGCCCCGGCGCTTGGTAGTCCTGGGAGTCATGATGATTGCTCCACAGCGCCGCGGCGAGGCCGTCACCCAGTTCGGCGCAGGCTTCCAGGCGGGCGTGGGGCGAGCGGTTGAGGGCTTGGAAGACTTGCAGGGATTCCAGTTCTGACATGGCGTGTACTCTCCGACGCCTTGCATCCTACTCCGCACTGCCGGCGCTGTGCGCTGCGCGCCCGACAAAAGCGCAAGAATGTGCAAGAGCCGGGCGCGGCTTGGGGGCGACACTGAGGCTCAATCGATGGAGCCTGTCATGAACCTTTTCCTGTACTTACTCACCGTGCTGATCTGGGGCACCACCTGGATCGCCCTCAAGTGGCAACTGGGCGTGGTAGCGATTCCCGTGTCCATCGTCTATCGCTTCGCCCTGGCGGCGTTGGTGTTGTTTGCGTTGCTATTGCTCAGCCGCAGGTTGCAGGTGATGAACCGGCGCGGGCACCTGATCTGCCTGGCCCAGGGGTTGTGCCTGTTTTGCGTCAACTTCATGTGCTTTCTCACGGCCAGCCAATGGATCCCCAGCGGGTTGGTGGCGGTGGTGTTTTCCACCGCGACGCTGTGGAACGCGTTGAACGCGCGGGTCTTTTTCGGCCAGCGCGTGGCCCGCAACGTGTTGATGGGCGGTGGCCTTGGGTTGGCAGGGTTGGGGTTGTTGTTCTGGCCAGAACTGGTGGGGCACACCGCTAGCCCGCAGACCTTGCTGGGCCTGGGGTTGGCGCTGTTGGGAACGATGTATTTCTCGGCCGGCAATATGTTGTCGAGCTTGCAGCAGAAGGCCGGGCTCAGGCCACTGACCACCAATGCCTGGGGCATGGCGTATGGCGCGGCCATGCTGGCGACCTGGTGTGTGCTGCGTGGCATTCCGTTCGAGATGGACTGGAGCGCGCGGTATATCGGCGCGTTGTGGTACCTGGTGATTCCGGGGTCGGTGATTGGGTTTACCGCGTATTTGACGCTGGTCGGGCGTATGGGGCCGGAGCGTGCGGCGTATTGCACGGTGTTGTTTCCAGTGGTGGCGTTGAATGTGTCGGCGTTCGCCGAGGGCTATCAGTGGACCGCCCCGGCGCTGGTGGGGTTGGGGTTGGTGATGGCGGGGAATGTGTTGGTATTTCGCAAGCCCAAGATTGTGAGTCCGGTCTTGAAGGCGAGAACAGTCTGAACAGAGGGCAAGTCACTGATGCCCATCAGTAAAGGACTCCGTGAATGAATTTCTGCCCTGGACGGGACCAAATGTGGGAGGGGGCTTGCCCCCGATTACGGTGTGACAGTCAGCCCAGCTATCACTGACGTACCGCTATCGGGGGCAAGCCCCCTCCCCCTTTTGATAGTCATTGCCTGAGGTGGATCGGACTGGCATCAGGACTTGCGCCCTCATTTTTGACCGAGTTCAGCGAGCTATTTTATCCCCAGGCGCTTGGCCAGGCGGGCGAGGTTGGCGCGGTTGAGGCCGAGTTCGCGGGCGGTGCTGGCCCAGTTGTGCTGGTGGCGTTCCAGGCAGGTGTTGATGATTTGCCGTTGGTAATCTTCGGTGGCCTGGCGCAAGTCGCCGGTGATGGGCGTCGATGGTAGCTGGGCTTCGATTAGCGGCGCGCTGACGTCGGGCAGGTCGAGGTCGGCGGCGCTCAGGCTGAGAATCCTCGGACGTTCGCGACAGTTTCCCAGGGCCTTGAGCGCGCTGCGCCCGATCAAATGTTCCAGCTCCCGCACGTTGCCTGGCCAGTTGTAGGCCAGCAGGGCTGCCTGGGCATCGCCGGTCAGGCGCAGACTGCCCAGGCCCATGCGTGAACGGTTCTGTTCGAGGAAGAAACCCGCCAGCAGCAGCACGTCGCGACCGCGTTCGCGCAGGGCCGGTACTTGCAGCGGGTAAACACTCAGGCGGTGGTAGAAGTCGGCGCGATAGCGGCCATTGCGCACCTCATCGGCCAGGTCGCGGTTGGTGGCGGCGATCAGGCGCACATCCACGTGGTGTTCCTTGTCCGAGCCCAGGCGCTGCAGCTGACCGCTTTGCAGCACGCGCAGCAGTTTGGCCTGCACCGTCAGGGACAGCTCGCCCACTTCGTCGAGAAACAAGGTGCCGCCGTTGGCCAGCTCGAACTTGCCCCGACGCTCGTTCAGCGCGCCGGTGAAGGCGCCACGCACATGACCGAACAGCTCGCTCTCCACCAGGGTTTCCGGCAGGGCCGCGCAGTTGAGGCTGATCAGCGGTTTGTCGGCACGCGCCGAAGCGGCGTGAATCGCCTGGGCCACCAACTCCTTGCCCACCCCGGTTTCCCCGGTGATCAGCACGGTGAGGTCGCTGCCGCCCACCAGTTTGATTTCTTCCACCAGGCGCTTGTGGCTTTTGCTCTGGCCGATCATTTCCTTGTGTTGTTGGCCGCTGGCCTGACGGTAGATTTCGGCGCGTTGGTGTTCGTCTTCGGCGCGCAGGGCCAGGCGTTCGATGCGTTCGGCCACATTGACGGTGGCGGCGGCCAGGCTGGCGAAGGCTTGCAGGGCGTCCAGCTCGACCCGTTCGAAGCGCTCGGTGTCGAGCGCATCGAGGGTCAGCAGGCCCCAGGGCCGGTCGTCGACAAACAACGGGCAGCCCATGCAGTCATGCACAGGCAGGTGCCCGTGCAGGCCGTCCACTAGGCCGTCATACGGGTCGGGCAACTCGCTGTCGCTATCGAAGCGCGTGGGGCCGGGGCTGGCGAGCAACACCGCAAACCGCGGGTGTTCGCTGACCTTGAAGCGTCGGCCCAGGGTATCGGCGCTCAGGCCGTCCACCGCCAGCGGCACCAGCGCTTCACCGTCCAGGCGCAACAGCGCGGCGGCGTCGCAGGGCAGCAGAGTGCGCATGGCTTGCAGCAAGCGGCGGTAACGCTCGCCCTCCGGCAGATCGCGGGACAGGTCGGCCACTAAAGGCAGGAGGGTGGTGAGCAGTGAGTGCGCAGTCATAATGACTCCTTGTAGTCCTTATGACTCTAGCGTGTAGGAAGTCATACTGACTACATCTATTTCAAATAGCTGATAAATAACGAATTTTTAGTTGGCACGAATGCTGAGTACTCAAGGGTAATCCTTAAAGAAGCCCTGGAGGCTCTCATGCTTAGTGCCCAAGACCGTGCCATCGTCAAATCCACCGTGCCTCTGTTGGAAAGTGGCGGTGAAGCGCTGATCACCCATTTCTACCGCATGATGCTGTCCGAGTACCCCGAAGTTCGCCCGCTGTTCAACCAGGCCCACCAGGCCAGCGGCGATCAGCCCCGCGCCCTGGCCAATGGGGTGCTGATGTACGCGCGACATATTGACCAGTTGGATCAACTGGGCGATCTGGTGGCCAAGATCATCAATAAACATGTGGCCTTGCAGATCCTGCCGGAGCATTACCCGATTGTGGGCGCCTGCCTGCTGCGGGCGATTTCTGAAGTGCTGGGCAGCGAGATCGCCACGCCGGAGGTGATGAATGCCTGGGGCGCGGCCTACGGGCAATTGGCGGATATCCTGATCGGCGCCGAAGCGGCCATTTACGACGAGAAAGCCCAAGCCCCTGGCGGCTGGCGCGGTGCGCGGTCGTTCACGCTGGCCAAGCGGGTAGAGGAGAGCGCCGAGATCACCTCCTTCTATTTCACCCCGGTGGATAACGGCCCGATCCTGGCGGCTGCGCCAGGCCAGTACATCGGTATGACGCTGGTGTTGGACGGCGAAGAGGTGCGTCGCAACTATTCCCTCTCGGCGTTGAGCGATGCTGGGCAGTACCGTATCAGCGTCAAGCGTGAAGCCGGCGGGCGAGTGTCCAATTACCTGCATGATGAGTTGCAGGTGGGCGCGACCCTCGACCTGTTCCCGCCGGCGGGAGAGTTCACCCTGGCCGCCAGCGATAAGCCGTTGGTGCTGATCAGCGGCGGCGTAGGCATCACCCCGACCCTGCCGATGCTCGAAGCGGCGCTGGCCACCGAGCGCCCGGTGCATTTTATCCACTGCGCGCGTAACGGCGGCGTGCATGCGTTTCGCGACTGGGTCGACGCCCTGGCGGTCAAGCACCCGCAGCTCAAGCGTTTCTATTGCTATGCCGAAGACGACGGCGTGAGCCCGGCGGCGGACAAGGTCGGCCTGCTCAGCCAGGAACAACTGGCCGCATGGTTGCCTGAACAGCGCGACCTGGATGCTTACTTCCTGGGACCTAAAGGCTTCATGGCCGCGATCAAACGCCACCTCAAGGCCTTGGGCGTACCCGAGAAACAAAGCCGCTACGAATTCTTCGGCCCGGCGGCGGCCTTGGAATAGGACCTATAGGTCAACAATGTGGGAGGGGGCCTGCTGTGGTAATGGAATGGACGCCCCCTTCCTAACGGCATCTATGTGCCAAAGTTAAAGTGTTACCCACACTTAGCGGAAGGGAGCGTCCTCATGCAGCTTACGACTGTTTCGGTTGACTTGGCAAAAAC
>NZ_LEKF01000030.1:0-81206 GCF_001029595.1 Pseudomonas sp. ARP3 | reverse complement strand
AGCGCGGGGCAAGCCCGCTCACCACAGAGTTATTTCAGCCTTAGAAACGTGTGTAGAGATCTATGGCTATTGAGGCCAGATGCGCCGAGTTGCCGGGTGGTGGCCCAGAGGAATTTAACTCTGGGAGGGGCTCACCACAGAGCTATTTCAGCCTTAAAACGTGTGTAGAGATCTATGGCTATTGGGGCCAAATGCACCGAGTTGCCGGGGGGTGGCCAGAGGAATCTAACTCTGGGAGGGGGCTTGCTGTGGTGAGCGGGCTTGCCCCGCGCTGGGCTGCGAAGCAGCCCCAACCCCAGGCACCTCGGTGTGTCAGCTAAACCACATCGCCTGGAATGGGGCCAAATGCACCGAGTTGCCGGGTGCTCGCTCAGAGGAATCTAACTGTGGGAGGGGGCTCGCTCACCACTTGCGAGCCTGTTCACCATAAGCAAGCCCACTCGTCCCGGACAGGGTACGAGGTTAGAGGGGGACGATGGGCAGCGCGCGTTTGTGTGCGGTCTTGCGGTAGGCGCTTTCCACTATCGTGCGTACCTGCTCACTGACGGGTTCGCCCATCAGGTAGGCATCGATATCGTCATAGGTGCAGCCGTAAGCGACTTCGTCCAGTTTTCCCGGCGCCAGTTCTTCGAGGTCGGCGGTGGGGGCTTTTTTGACCAGGTTGGCCGGGGCGCCCAGTGCGGTGCCGAGCAGGCGTACCTGGGTCTTGGTCAGGCCGGACAGCGGCGCCAGGTCACAAGCGCCGTCGCCGAACTTGGTGAAGAAGCCCATCAGCGCTTCGGCGGCATGGTCAGTACCCACCACCAGGCCGTTGTGCAGGTTGGCCACGGCGTACTGCGCGATCATGCGGGCACGGGCCTTGACGTTGCCTTTGATGAAATCCACCTGCGCAGCGCTGGCTTCGCTGGCCGCCAGGCTGGCCATCAAGC
Organism: Pseudomonas sp. ARP3; assembly: GCF_001029595.1. Lineage (NCBI taxonomy): Bacteria > Pseudomonadati > Pseudomonadota > Gammaproteobacteria > Pseudomonadales > Pseudomonadaceae > Pseudomonas > Pseudomonas sp. ARP3. Next base: position 80,277 of record NZ_LEKF01000030.1, on the reverse strand, counting down.
CGTCGACACTGGCGGCGATATTCAGGGTGTCGATCTGGTCCGGCTTGATGAAGTCCAGGGAGGCCTGAGCATCGTGCTCATCGGCCTGGCTCTTGTAAGGCAGGCGCATGGCGATAAACCGCGCGGGATAACCATCGTCACGCAGTTGTTCGGCGGCCAGCTGACACAAGCGGCCTGCCACCAGCGAGTCGACGCCACCGCTGATGCCCAGCACCAGCGCTGTGCAGCCGGACTGGCGCAATGTGTGTTTGATGAAATCGATGCGACGCTGGATTTCCTGGGGCTCACCGCCCTTGACCAGCGCGCGGTTGATGTTCAGTTCCTGAGCGATGCGGTCCTGGGTTTGCATGTCACACCTCCACTTTGCCAACGTTGAAGACTTGCGCGGCGTACTGCAAAAACGAGGCGTCTTCGCAGACGTTTTTCACCGGGTCATCGGAAAACTTCACCACCGGTTCGCCGTGGACCCGCACCAGTTTCATCACAATGCTCAGCGGCTCCACGCCGTCCACATCGCAGGCCAGGCTGGTGCCCATGCCGAAACCGAAGCGGGCCTTGCCGCGAATGTGGCGCAGGATCGGCAGGCATTTTTCGAAGTTCAGCCCATCGGAAAACATAAGGTCTTTGGTCATGGGGTCGATGCCAAGTTCCTTGTATCTGGCCAGCACTTTATCGGCCCACACGATGGGATCACCGGAGTCCTGGCGCAGGCCGTCGTAGAGCTTGGCGAAGTACAGGTCGAAATCCTTGAGGAAAAAATCGGTGCTGATGCAGTCGGTCAAGGCAATGCCGAGGCGGCCGCGATATTCACGTACCCAATTTTCCAGCGCGGCGTTCTGACTTTCGCGCAGGCGCCCCAGTTGCTGGTGCACCATCAGCCATTGGTGGGCCATGGTGCCGATCAGCGGCAGGTCAAACTCGTAGGCCAGGTGGGCGTTGCTGGTGCCGACAAACTGGCCGGGGAAATCGCGGCGCATGATGTCTACCACTTCGCGTTGGGCCTTGAACGACAGGCGCCGACGGGTGGAAAAATCGGACACCCGCAGGTCGGCGAGTTCCTCGCGGCTGAGGTTTTTTTCCAGCCAGTCGAATTTCTGATAGAGCTTGCGGGTGACGTCTTCCAGAGTCACGTCGGGGTATTTATCGCGGTTGCGCAGTTCGCTGACCAGGGCCAGCACCGGTTGCTCGAACATGATGCAGTGCAGCATCGGGCCGATCACGCGGATGTTGAGCTGGCCGTCCGCTTCACTCACATGGATATAGCGCAGGTTGAAGCGGAACAGACCGAGGAAGCGCTCGTAGTCGGGTGTAAGGTATTCGCGAAAACGCGGGTTGAACAAAAAGCGCAGCTCGCCTTCGCGCATTTGCAGGCCAGCGAGTTTTTCCAGCTCGGCGCGCAGTTCGGGGATCAAGTGGCCGAGCTTTTCCTTGGAACGCACGATGAAGTTGTATTCGACATCCACGTTGGGGTGCTGGTGCAACACCGCTTGCATCATGGTGAAGGTGTAGTAGTCGGTGTCGAGCAAGCCCTGAATCACCGGGGATTCGTAGTCGTATGCACTTTCCATGGTGTCTCTCCTTAACGCGTGGCCATCGCGGCCAGTTCTTCGCGGGTGCGGCTGATAACGGCCCCCGCCTTGAGCAACTCATTGACGGCCTGCACACCGCCCTCCTCGCTGATCCCACGGCACGCCGGCAGGTGCAGGACCACTTCCAGGCCGGCCTTGAGCAGTTGCAAGGCGGTGGTCTTGACGCAGAAATCCAGGGCCAGGCCGCCGACGATCACACGGGCCACGCCGTGGGCTTTCAAATATTCGATGACACCAGTGGACAGCTTGTCGTGCAGGTCGTGGTAACAGGCGCCGTAGGGATGCAGGTCGGGTTCGACGCCTTTCCAGACGAAGTAATCGTAGTCATACGGGGTGGGCAGTTCGTCGAGCAAGGTAAAGCCTTCGGTGCCCGGCACGCAGTGGCTGACCCAGGTGAGGTCGGCGTGCTCCAGGCCGGTGGCTTGCATCATGTCGCTCTGCTGCTGGACCACCCACGGAGCGTTAGGGGTGTGCGCATCTTTGCTGCCGATACGATGGCCGACCAGGCTGGCCATGTAGTTCAGCTCGGCACCGATCTGATCACCGCCGGCCACGGGCAACTCGTTGGGGCACAGGGGCGTAAAGCTTTTCTGGGCATCGACGTCGAATGAAGCAATGGCAGTTTTGGAAAGGGTCATGGCGGTTCTCCTGTGGCGTGGAAACAAAAGTACACGTCATGTACTTTCATTGCAAGAAACATTTATTAATATGTATGGGCGCAAGTACATGACATATTTTTTCGATCCGTTAGACTGTGCCCCACCGCTGTTTAGAAGGAAGCCCCATGTCACTCAGCCCCTACCTCCACACCGTCGACCTGTGCGTGCTGTTTTATTGCCGCGAGTCGGGAGAGATCAAACTGCTGCTGAATCAGCGCGAAGCCGAACCGTTCGCCGAGCACTGGGCGCTTCCGGGGGTGGTGGTCAATGGCGACGTGCAAGATCTGAGCCTCAAAGATGCCGTGGAGCGATTGCGCGCCAGTGACAAGGTCGGCCTGGAACTGGCCTGGTGCGAACAGGTCGGCACGGTGGGCGATGCGTTTCGCGACCCGCGCTGCTGGTCGTCGTCGACGTATTACCTGGCAATCGTGGCGGGTGAGGTCAGCCTGGGTGAGCGTCAGGGCTGGTTTTCACTCAATGCCGTGGCGGACGGCAGGATCCGGCTGCCATTCGATCACAACCTGATCGTCGCAGCCGTGCTGGAGCGGTTGTTGTCCAAGTCGCTATACAGCAGCTTGCCGTTGATGTTCCTCGGGCACGAATTCAGCGCGCCGCAAGCGACGGCGATCTTTTCCGTGGTACTGGGCAGACCGGTGCTCAAGACCAGTATTCGTCAGCGTTTGTTGAAGCTGACCGAGGCGGGCTACCTGCGCGAGACTGGCCGTAAAAAGCCGGGCGAAGGCGGCAGGCCCCAGGCGACGCTGCAACAACTGAAGCCTGGGGCGGTGTACTTTTTTGATCGCAGTTTTGCCGAGTAGCCTGGCTGCCCGGCTGGCTCAGCTCATCCAGTTACCCCCGTCGACGTTGTAGGTCTGGGCCACCACGTAATCAGCGTCCTTGGTCGCCAGGAAGATCGCCATGCCGGTCAGATCCTCGGCAGTGCCCATGCGCCCGAACGGTACTTCGGTCCCCACGCGTTTTTTCTTCTCGCCCGGCGCCAGGCCCTCATGCCGGGCGAACAGCGCGTCGACGCCATCCCAGTGCTCGCCGTCCACCACGCCGGGGGCGATGGCGTTGACGTTGATGCCGTGTTGGATCAGGTTCAGCCCCGCCGATTGCGTCAGGCTGATCACCGCCGCCTTCGTCGCGCAGTACACCGCCACCAGCGGTTCGCCGCGCCGTCCAGCCTGGCTGGCCATGTTGATGATTTTGCCGCCGTGGCCCTGGCGGATCATCTGTCGCGCAGCCGCCTGCAGGGTGAACAGGGTGCCGGCGACGTTGATCGAGAACAGCCGTTCGAAGCTTTCGCGGGTGATGTCGACGATGGGCGCCAGGTCGAACAATGCTGCGTTGTTGATCAGAATATCCAGCTTGCCGGCGTGGGCCACCACGGCGCCAATGGCCGCATCGATGGAGGCTTGCTCGGTCACATCCATGGCCACCGCATACGCCTGGGGGCCCAGTTCGGCAGCGGTTTGCCGCGCCTGTTGCAGGTTGATGTCGGCGATGGCGACCGTGGCGCCTTCCGCGATATAGGCCTGGGCAAACGCGCGGCCAATGCCCCGCGCCGAGCCGGTGATCAACGCGCTCTTACCGTCGAGTCGTTTCATGGTGATGTCCTGATCATTATTTGGGATAGCCGGCGCGTTTCATCTCGCGTTCGGTGCTGGTTTGCGCCTGCTGCAAGGCTTGGTCGACCGACATGCCGCCCGTCAACGCGGCCGAGAACAGCTTGCCGACCGACGTACCGATGGCCTGGAACTCGGGGATGGTCACGTACTGAATGCCCACGTACGGCACCGGTTTAAGCGACGGATGGGCGGGGTCGGCGTGTTGCATCATCGCCAGGGTCACTTGGGCAAACGGTGCAGCTTTAAGATAGGCCGCGCTATAGGTGGACTGGCGGGTGCCCGGCGGTACGTTGGTGATGCCGTCTTGATCGGCGACCCATTGTATGTACTCCTTGGACGTAGCCCAGGTGATAAAGGCCTTGGCCGCATCCTTGTGCTTGGACGTGGCCGGAATCGCCAATGACCAGGCGTATAACCAGGAAGAGCCTTTGTCGGTGACTTCGGTGGGCGCCGCCGCGAAACCTACGCGGTCGGCGACCTTGCTCTGACTTTTGTCGGTGGTGAAAGAACCAGCCACGCTGGCATCGACCCAGATCGCGCATTTACCGCTGTTGAACAGCGCCAGGGTTTCGTTGAAACCATTGCTGGACACGCCCGGCGGCCCGTACTGCTTGAGGGTGTCAACGTAGAAATTGGCCGCCGCCGTCCACTCGGGGCTGGTCAGTTGCGGCGTCCATTGCTCGTCGAACCAGCGCGCACCGAAGGCATTGGCCATGGTACTCAGCAGTGCGATGTTCTCGCCCCAACCGGCTTTGCCGCGCAGGCACATCCCGTATTGGCCCTGGGCTTTGTCGGTGAGTTTGGCGGCGAATTCGCCGAGCTGGCTCCAGGTAGGGTGCGCGGGCATGCTCAGCCCGGCTTGCTGGAACAGGTCGGTGCGGTAGTAGGTCACGGTGCTTTCACCGTAGAACGGCAAGGCGTACAGGGTGTTATTGACCGACAGGCCCTGACGCACCGAGGGGAAGATATCGTCGACATCGTAGTCGGGCGGCAGTTGAGTGAGCGGCTCCAACCAGTGCTTGGCGCCCCATAACGGCGTCTCGTAAGTGCCAATGGTCAGCACGTCGAACTGCCCGCCCTGGGTGGCGATGTCGGTGGTAAGGCGCTGGCGCAAGACGTTCTCTTCGAGCACCACCCAATTGAGTTTGATGTCCGGGTGCTGCTGCTCGAACACCTTGGACAAGCGCTGCATACGGATCATGTCGCTGTTGTTGACGGTGGCGATGGTCACGGTGTCGGCAGCTTGGCTGGGCAGTGCCAGGGCCAGGCCGCTGAGCGCGAACAACGCATGGGCAAGTGTGGTTTTGCAGGTTGGGAGCATGGCGGTTTCCACCTGTTGTTTTTGTTGTTGAGCGCCGATTACAGCAGCTTGGTCACGCCCTCACAAACCCGTGGCGGATGCCCTTCTGGTACTTTTTTAACCCTTGGCGTAGAGGCAAAAAAGTATCAGTGGCGGGCCGAGGCGCGGGTAGCGCACGGGTGACCAGCGGCGTATTTTTAGGCATTCCCCTCCAACAAGAGGCATCCCCATGCCCGTCAGCCGCGCCACCCTGTTCGAACATCGGCCCGCCGAGCGCGAAGTGATCCTGCCCGAGCCGGACCATTGCTTTCGCTGGTTCGAACACGACTATCCCTATGAACTGGCGCGCTGGAACCATCATCCCGAGTTTGAAATCCACCTGATCCGCCACGGCAGCGGCAAGTTGGTGGCGGGCGATTACATTGGTGCGTTCAACGCCGGGCACGTCGCGCTGATCGGCCCCGACCTGCCCCACGACTGGATCGGCGACCTCGCCCCCGGCGAATACCTGGCCGGCCGCGACGTGGTGTTGCAATTCGACGGGGCTGCCCTGCTCGCCTTGCGCAACACCCTGCCGGAACTCGGCGACTTACAACGCTTGTTCGAACAGGCGAGGCGCGGCCTGGCCTTCAGCGGCGACACCGCCGTGCGGGCCGCGTGCCTGATGGAAGACATCGGTCGCGCCCATGGCCTGCAACGCTTGATCCTGTTCCTGCAATTGCTCGACACCTTGAAAAACGCCCCGACGCATCAGATGCAAACCCTGGCCAGCCCCTGCTACGCCCCCACCCTGGACGCACGCAGCGCCGAACGCATCCACAAGGCGTTCGACTACCTCATGCGCGAACTGACCGGCGACGTGCGCCTGTCGGAAATCGCCCGTCAGCTGGACATGAGCGAGCCGGGGTTCTCGCGTTTTTTCAAGCGCAACACCGGCCATGGTTTTATCGACCTGATGCGCAAATTTCGCGTGCAGCGCGCCTGCCGCTTGCTGCTGCAAAGCGAGATGTCGGTGGCGGATATCTGCTTTGAAGTGGGCTACGCCAACCTATCCAATTTCAACCGGCACTTTCGCATCGAGATGCAGCAAACCCCCAGCGACTATCGGCGCGACACCGCCGTGCACCTGTTCGACAGCAGCAAAAAATGACACCCAGCCAATGTTGATCAACAGGTCTACTATTAACCGAATTTCCCAGTTATTTCAGTGCGCTAACCAAAGTTGGTACAGCCTGTGCAAACGTTTGCGCTAAGAACTTGCCAGACAAGTTCCGAGCTGCCCGAAGAATCGGGTTCAAACCGCGCAAGAACAGGGATTTTCAATGCATCGCACCTCTCGGCTCCCCGCTCCTTTGGCTGTTTCTGTACTACTGGCCGCCGTTACGGGACTACTCAGCGCACCCATTTTGGCGCAGGCCAAGCCCACCGATGACTCAGCACAGGGCGAAACCCTGGCCCCCGAAGCCAGCCCGGCGAAAAAAGGCGTGTACCTGTCGGACTGGTTCAACCAGGACCTCACGCTGATCGGCAGTAAAGACATCAGCTTCGGCCCCAAGCCCACCGATGACATCTACCTGGAATACGAGTATTTCGGCCGCAAAGGCCCGTTCGAGCTGTATGGCTATATCGATGTGCCCAAGATCCTCACCATCGGTAACAGCAATGACAAAGGCGTATGGGACCATGGCTCGCCGGTGTTCATGGAGCACGAACCGCGAATCTCCATCGACTACCTGGCCGGCCGCAGCCTGGCCGTCGGCCCGTTCAAGGAATGGTACGTGGCGTTCGACTGGATCTACGACCACGGCAGCAACAAGGAAAACCGCGCCAATACGCTGTACAGCGGGCTGGGCACCGACATCGAGACCCATTCGCGGGTCAACCTGTCGGCCAACTTCTACGGGCGCTACCAGTGGGAAAACTACGGGGCCAGCAACGAATATTCCTGGGACGGCTACCGCGCGCAGATGAAGTACATCGTGCCCATCGGCAAGTTCGACAACGGCGCCTCGCTGACCTACATCGGCTTCACCAACTACGATTTCGGCTCGGACCTGCACAAGGACAACCCGGCGCGCACCGCCAACGCCTTGGTGGCGACCAACGTGCTGCTGTATTCGTTCACGCACCTGCGCTTCACCCTGGTCGGCCGCTACTTTCACAACGGCGGCAACTGGGAGGACGGCAGCGAGTTGAATTTCGGCGAAGGCAACTTCCGCGCGCGTTCCGACGGCTGGGGTTATTACGCCGGCGTGGGCTACCAATTCTGATCTAAGGAGCACTCGATGAATGTATTCAACCGCCTCTCAATCGCCATCGGCCTCGCCTTGCTGGCCCCTGTGGCGCTGGCACAGGCGCCGATCAAGCCCAAAGTGATGCTGATCACCATGTTCGCCCCCGAGGCGCAAACCTGGATCGACCGTCTGGCGCTCAAGCAGGAAGTGCGCGTGCCGGGTCTGTCGGCCGAATATCCAGTGATCCGCTGCAACACCCAGGATGTGTGCCTGCTGGTCACCGGCATGGGTCAGACCAACGCCGCCGCGTCCACCCTGGCCCTGGCGTTGTCGCCGCAGTTCGACCTGCGCCAGAGCTACTTCCTGGTCGCCGGTATCGCCGGTATCAGCCCCAAGCACGGCACCCTCGGCACCGCCGCGTGGGCCCATTACCTGGTGGAATTCGGCACTCAATGGGAGTTGGATTCACGGGATGCACCCAAGGATTGGCCGACCGGTTACCTGGGTATCAACACCAAAGGCCCCAACGAAAAGCCACCGCTGGACTACAAGACCGAAGTATTCGAGCTAAACCCGGCGTTGCAGGCCAAGGCGTTTGCCTTGTCCCATAAGGTCGAACTGAGTGAAAGCAAAGAGTCGGCCGCCTGGCGCAAACACTACCCCGCCGCCCCGGCCAACCAGCCGCCGCAGGTCACTCGCTGTGACACCCTGGCAGGCAACACCTGGTTCTCCGGCACGCGGCTGAGCGAACGCGCCGAGGTCTGGACCAAGCTGCTGACCGACAACAAAGGCGAGTACTGCACCACCCAGCAGGAAGACAACTCCACCTACGAAGCCCTGCTGCGCGCCAGCCGCGAGGGCCGGGTAGACATCCAGCGCCTGGCGGTAGTGCGCGCCGGCTCGGACTTCGACCGCCCCTACCCCGGCTACAGCGAGGTGGATAACCTGCTCAAGTACGCCGACCAGGGCGGCTTCGTGCCGGCGCTGGAGAACCTGTACCGCGCCGGTAACCCGCTGGTGCAGGCGATTTTGAACAACTGGTCGGCGTGGGAAAAAGGGGTGCCAGACGCCTGAGCGGATGGCCCCGCGCGAGGGGCGCTTGCTCTAGCAGGCAAGCGCCCTGGCCCTCTCACGGCAGCAGAATGAATTTATCCGCGCTGCCCCGGTTCACCGCGTCGTAACAAGCCACCCCATCGGCCAGCGCCACCTCGCGCAGGCCCGTCGGCAACGGCAATGTACCTTCATCGAAGAAGCGCCCGAATTGCGCGAGCATCACCGCACATTGTTCGCAGTTGTAGAGCAATGAATTGATGCCCACCACCGAGCCGCCCTTGCGATACAGGGCCAGGGCCGGTAGCTGCACATGACCGTCCGCAGGCGCGGCGATGATCGCGATGCGCCCGAACGGGGCCAGACCCGCTACCGCCGCCGGCAGCCAGAAACCGGTAGTGTCGAAGATCACCTCAGCGCCGCCCTCGAACACCCCATGCACCTGGGCGCCCAGCGCATCAGGCTCGCCCAGGGCAATGGCGGTGTACCCCTCGGCCTGCAACATCTCGACTTGATCCGCACGGCGCACCGCCGCCAGTACCTGGGCCCCACGAATCTTCCCCAAGGCCAGGGCCGCGCGGCCCACGGCGCCATTGGCACCGATCACCAGCAACCGCGTGCCGCTGCCGACACCGCTGCGCTCCAACGCATCCCACGCGGTGGTGTACGGCACGCCGAGGCTGGCGGCCTGAGCAAAGCTCAACTGCGCCGGTTTACGCGCCACGCCTTGGGCCGACACGGTCAGATACTGAGCGTGGGAGCCGTCGGCAAAGAACCCCAGGTCCCGGCCGGTGCCCCACACTTCCTGGCCGAGCAGCGCCTGGGGGCCCTGCACCACCACGCCGGCAAAGTCGCGGCCAGGGATGCGTGGCAGAGTGGTGTAGGGGAAACGCCCGAGCACGTTTTTGACGTCGCTGGGGTTTAGGCCGGCGGCTTTGATCTGCACCAGCACGTCACCCGCGGCCGGAACCGGCGTGGGGATGTCAACCAGGCGCAGCGCGGCGAGGTCGCCGGTGGCGGAAAATTGCAATGCGTTCATGTTCACTCTCCAGCAGAAGAAAAGGCTTCAGGACAACCAGCCGCTGACCAGATGCCGGCCCATGGGCCAGAGCTTTTCGCCCAGCAGCATGCCCAGCAGGCCCACCAGGGCGATGGCCGGCGGTGCGGGCGAGCGGAAATCCAGGGCGCCGTAGAGCACGCCCACCAGCAGGCCGATGGCAAGGGAAATCAGATAGTCCATGGGGATTACGCCGTGTCAGTTGAAGCCGCCAGTCTAGGCAGCGCGCCGCGCCGGTATCGGCCAACTGCTTCAGGATTTCGGCCAACTCTTCAACTGCAGTACTGCGACGGCGCCACTCCCAGCTCGCGACGGAACATGTCGCTGAAACTGCTCGGCGAATAGCCCAGCGCGCGGGCGATACTACTCACCGATTGCCCCTGGATCAGCGCTGCCACCGCCGTGGCCAATTGCACCTGACGTCGCCACTCGGCGAAGCCCATACCCAAGTGAGTCTGGAACAACCGCGCCAGGGTACGCACGCTGGCACCCGCCGCTTCGGCATGCTGCTCGAACGCAATCGCCAGGGACGGAGCCGCCATAACCGCCTGGCACGCGTTGATCAGGCGGCGGTCGGCGCCTACCGGCATGGCGATGCGGATCGACGAACGCCGCGCGCGGTGCAGTTCCAGCAGGGCCAGGCCCACCACCGCGTCGTAGTAGGCGCCATCGCCGCTGTCACCCTGCTCCACCAGCGTGACGATCAGCTCGCGCAGCAGCCCTGCGACCTCAATCACCTGTACCTCGGCATCCAGCGTCGCCGCCAACGCAGGGCGCAGGTAGATGTTGCGCATCTGCAAATCCGACACCACGCGAATCCCGTGTTCCACCCCCGGTGGCAGCCAGACCGCACGCTGGGGCGGCACCACCAGGGCTTCGCGCGGGGTTTCCACCCACATCACGCCGCTCATGGCGTAGAGCAACTGGCCCCAATCATGGCGGTGCGGTTCGATGTACAAGCCGCGCGGGTAAGTGCGCGCCAACGGCTGCACGGGAACGGCGTGATCGGTGAGGTCGGGGGGCGAGGCCAGGGCCATGGTCGGTCAGTCGGTGGCGAATGAGCCGCCATGGTAAACAGCACCGCTCGACAGTCCGAGTGAATTTTTAGCGCGCCCCAGGATCACTTGCTTACACCACCAGGGACGATGGCCCCATGAATAACGCAAAACTGTTTGTGATCGACTACACCCTTCATGGCGAAGCCAAGTCATTCATTATCCGCCTGGAAAAACTCGACATGCTGGAAGCCTGGCATTGGGCCAGTTGTGACGCGGGCGTCGGCCGTATTGGCCGCTTCGCGCGGGAACAGGTGAAAAAAACCAGCCCGGCCCAGGCTGAGAAATACGGCATCCAGAATGTGCAATGGCGCCGCTCGGACGCGCGCGCCCAGGCGTGAACAAGGAGATAACCCCATGGTTTTACCGCAAAGAGTCAACGGCAAGGCGCGGATCGATTACACCCAAGACACCCTGTTCGGTCCGCTGGCCAAACATGCCGAATGTCAGGTCAGCCTTCAGCACACACCCGATTGGCTGGTACTCGACGTGTTCCAGCCTTTACCTGAAGATCTTCAAGACGCGCAGACCGTGGTGTTCGCACTGGAGGGTCGACGCACCAGCGCCGTGGTCAAAGACCGTCAGCGCCTGGCCGACCATAGCCTGCGGTTGGAGCTGGAGACCCAGTAACGCCTGGAGGCCTGCGTGGCGAGCAAGGCTGCTCGCCACCATCACCGAACTTACGGCGCCTTCAGGTTTTCGCCGATTTGGCGCACTCACACCCCGTGGCCGAAGCACAAGGTTCACCGTGGGCATGGTGCTCGGCACAGCCCTGGCAGCAATAACCCTTACCGTCCTTCATTACCGCATCGACGCCCAGCACACATTTGCAGTGTGGGCAGGCACAGGTTTGATCTGGCATGGTCAGACTCCTCGTTCATGGTCGTCACGGTGCGGCGAGCGCCGGCACCATAAGCACTGACTGCCAGCCTGCGCGGATCGTTCCAACCATCAGTCGGTGCGCGTATTGCTGCGGTACATGAACACCAGCGCCAAGGCCAGACAGGCCATGGCGACGAGACGGCTGCCGGACAGTTCGATGGCCGGGTTGCCCAGCCAGCCGAAATTGTCGATCAGCATGCCCATGCCCAATTGCCCGACGATCACCGCCACGGTGGCCACCGCCGTGCCGACCACCGGCACCGCGCCCACCATGACCATCATGTACACCACGCCGAACAACGCCCCGGTCAATTGCCACTTCGGCACGTCCAGCAGGCTTACGGCCTGGGCCGGCTCAAAGAAGAAAATCAACAGCGCCGTGGTCAATGCACCGACCGCGAAGGTCAACAGGCTGCTGCGCAGCACGCCGACTGTCTGCCCCAGGCGGCCATTAATCGCCGCCTGCACGCTGAGGACCGCGCCGGCGGCAATCACCAATATCAGTAAAAAAATCAGATTCATCGCCTTACCCTCGTGCAATCAAAACAAGTGCCGCCACGATCAACGCCAGCGCGATCCAGCGCTCGCCATTAACCCGCTTGCGCGCCGTGCCGAACCAGCCGAAATGGTCAATCAGCACGCTCTTGCCCACCTGCCCCGAGAGGATCGCGATCATCGTCATTGCAATGCCGATGTGCGGCGTGGCCAGGGTCAACACCACTACGTACATCGGCCCGAGGAAGCCGCCGATCAACTGCCAGCGCGGCAGTTCGGTGAGCGCCGGGCCTTTTTGCGGGCCACTGAACAACAGCAGCAAAAACAGAATCGCCGCACCCACGCCGAAAATGCTTAAGGTCGCCCACAAATGCCCCACCTGCTCGCCCAACGGCCCCAGCAAACCGGCTTCCACCGATAAGCCCATGCCGGCCAGGATCACCAGCGGCAACAGCAGCAAGCGCAATAAATTTCTTTTCGGCCTGGCCTGGGCCGCGTCTTCGATGGAACTTGCCTGCATACATCACCCGCGTTTCAAGATTGAAAAGATGGCGGGGATTATCCGGTGGCCGCGCTGTGCGATAAATGGGAGTATGCGGACAACACCTTTGCGCAAAACGCACAGTACGGAGCCGCCATGCAGGGTTTGAATGAGCTGAGTTTCAAGGCGTTGCGCCTATTTGTCGCGGTGCTGGACCACGGCAGTTTTTCCGAAGTGGCGCGTCGCGAGGGCCTGGCGCCCTCTTCGATATCGCGGCAGATCCAATTAATGGAGCAGGCCCTCGGGCAACAGTTGCTGTATCGCCACACCCGCGCGGTCAGCCCCACCGAGGCCGGGCGCCTGCTCGGGCGGCATGCGCGCCTGGTGCTGGAGCAATTGGAAGCCGCCGGGCAAGCCCTGCAGGAGCAGGAGCGCGAACCCAGCGGCCTGGTGCGCATCAACGCGCCGATGGTGTTCGGCCAGCGCCACCTCTCGCCATGGCTGGGCGAGTTATGCCGGCGCTATCCGAAGCTGCAACTGGATATCCAGCAAACCGACACCTACGTCGACCCCTTGCAGGACGGTACCGACCTGCTGTTTCGTATCGGCGTGCTCAACGACTCCAGCATGCAGGCGCGTATTTTCGCGCCGCAGCGCTTTCGCATCGCCGCCAGCCCCGCGTATCTGGCCCGGCACGGCACGCCCAGTCATCCCGACGAACTGGTCCAGCACCAGTGCCTGGCCTACAAAGGCGTCACCGGCCAGCAACGCTGGTTCTTTCGCCGCGCCCAGGGCGACTGGACGCCGTACAGCGTCAAAGGCCCCATCACCGGCAACCACGCCGACACCCTCACCCACGCCGCCGAACAGGGCCTGGGGCTGGTGGTGTTCCCCTCCTGGTTGATTGGCGACAGCCTGCGTGCCGGGACCTTGCAGGCGGTACTGACCGACTACGAAGTGGCAACCACCCTCGAACCGCAACAGATCGCCGCGTTGTGGCCGGGCAGCCGGCGCCTGTCGCTGAAGGTGCGTACGGTGATCGATTACTTTGTGGAGTGTTTTGGCGCAGTGCCGTATTGGGACAGGTGACCGGTACCTATGACGAGGCGTGCGACTGTTGAGGATTTTTCTGATGGAAAAAAGTAGGCTCGTTCTGATTTCACGGGCCACTATTTAAGGGCAAGTACGGGTTACGGCAGACTTTGGCGACATCTTTTCAGGAGAGGCGCCATGGGCTTGACCTATAAAAAACACTCACGCACTGAGCGGGCCGCTGCGGTAAATGCTGGGTCCGTTTCCGATAGTTCACAGGGTTTTGGCTATAGCTGGCCAAAGGACGCGCAACGTCGGCGGATTGGCGCCATGAAAGGAAAGCTGGAGATCCCCGATGACTTCGATGATCCACTGCCAGATGAGTTGCTATCTACGATTGAGGGCAGCCTTCCATGAGAGTGTTGTTGGACACTCATATCCTGCTCTGGGCCTTGTGCGACCACTCGAAGTTATCCCACAAGGCCCGAAAACTGATCGAAAGTGCCACAGAGATTTACATCAGCGCTGCGACATTCTGGGAAATGGCGATCAAGGTCGGCCTGGGAAAACTCGATGTGGACCTGGAAGAAATGCGTGAATACTGCCTGGAAAGTGGCTTCCTGGAACTGCCCATCACCTCAGAGCACGCCATCGCGGTAAAAAATCTCGACCATCACCACAAGGACCCGTTCGATCGCCTGATCGTCGCAACCGCTATGAATGAGCCGATCAAACTGTTGACTGCCGACCTGCGCCTGACTCAATACACTGCATGGGTGATCCTGGTGTGACGATGCCTGGATTCAGAACAACCACTGCCCAATCAACCACGCATTCGCGCCACTGATCAGTGCGAACAGCAGCCACGCCAGCAAACGCGTCGGTAGCCGATTCACAAAGGGGCCCATCAGTTGTTTGTCACCGGTCATGCGAATCAACGGGTACAGCGCAAACGGCAATTGCAGGCTAAGCACCACCTGGCTGAGCACCAGCAGTTTGCCGATCGCCTCATCGCCCATCAGCCACACCCCGACAAACGCCGGGATCAGCGCCAGCCCACGGGTGATCAGGCGGCGTTGCCAGCAGGGAATGCGCAGGTTGAGGTAGCCCTCCATGATCACCTGCCCGGCGATGGTGCCGGTAAAGGTCGAACTTTGTCCGGACGCCAGCAAGGCGATGCCGAACAGAATACTGGCGAAGGCGCCGCCGACCAGAGGGTCGAGCAGGTGATAGGCGTCCTGGATTTCCACCACATCGGTGTGGCCAGTCTGGTGAAACGCGGCGGCGGCCAACACCAGGATCGCGCCGTTCACCAGCAGGGCCAGGGCCAGGGAGCCGATGGTGTCGATGCGCGCCAGCTTCACCGCGTCCTGTTTGCTGGCGAGGTCCTTGCCGATCAAGCGGGTTTGCACCACGGAACTGTGCAGATAAAGGTTATGGGGCATCACCGTGGCGCCCAGGATGCCGATGGCCAAGTACAGCGGCGCCGCATCGCTGATCGCCGACAATGACGGCACGAAGCCGCTGAATACCTCGGGCCAATGGGGTTTGATCAGCACCAGCTCGACAAAGAAACACACGCCAATGGTCGCCACCAACGCCAGCATGATCGCTTCCAGGCGACGGAAACCGCGGTTTTGCAGGGCCAGGACCAACAAGGTATCGAATGCGGTAATGACAATGCCGGTGGTCAGCGACACCCCCAGCAGCAAATGAAACGCCAGGGCGCAGCCAAGCACTTCGGCCAGGTCGGTGGCGATGATGGAGATTTCCGCCAGCACCCACTGGGTGCGCGCCGAGCGTCGGCTGTAGCGTTCGCGGCACAGTTGCGCAAGGTCTTTGCCGGTGGCGATGCCCAACCGCGAGCACAGGCACTGCACCGCCATGCCCGCCAGGCTGGCCAGCAACACCACGAACAACAGGCTGTAGCCGTAACGCGAGCCCGCTTCGATGGCCGTGGCCCAGTTGCCCGGGTCCATATACCCGATGGAGATCAATAGCCCAGGGCCGGCGAACATCAGGGCGCGCTTGAAAAACGACGCCTTGGGATCAACGATGACGGAGCCGGCCACTTCCGGCGGGCAAAAAGGGGCGGTAGCGATTTTTGGCAGGCTGAATTTCACGCGGTATCCCAGGCAAACGCACTCGACAAGCGTGCAGCTTATCAGTCGGACGCGACCGTGCGCATCACCGTCTCCCGAGGCAGGTCATACGCTTCCACCACCTGCACCACCAGGTCCAGCTCCTGATTCAGCGCTTCGCGCTCCATGCGCTGGCGAATCGCGCCGATCACCAGCACCGCCAGGGTGGTGACCGAATACGCCGGGCCGGAAAACGCCCGCACACCCGTTACCAGCAGCATCGCGGCGGCCAACGCCTGGCCCACCACCGGAATAGCCGTGGCCGCCCCACGCCGCAGGATAAAACCGGTCAACCCGGCCAGGGCGGTGCCGCTCAATGCTGCGGCGGCCGAACGCCCCTTGTCGAAACGACTGAAGACGCCCTGCTCTTTCTGCGCGGCCACCTTGAGTTCCGCATCGAACACCAGCCGGTCGGCGTTGCTGAGTTTGTCTTTGTACTGCGCGATCAGTTTTTCCGCGATCCGGGCCTCAAGGTCAGCCAACGCCAGGGTTTCGAGTGGCGCGTCGAATGTGATGCCCACGCGCTGCGCCACATCGTCGGCAATTTGCCGATAGCTCACGCCATGGCCACGGGCAAGGTTCATAAAGCTGTCACCGCCCATGCGTTGCAAGGCGATGGTCAACTTGAGCGGGTCACGCACCGTGGCGTCGATCGAGGCACTGCGTTTTTGCGCCAGCAGCTCGGCCAGAAACTTCAACTCCTCCGGCCGCCCTTGCACCAGGGCCGTATACAGATCCGCGTCCTCCTCCGCAAAGCGCACTTCGCTGCTGCGCTGGTCTGAACGGATCATGCCGCGCCGCTCGTGCAGCAGGTCGGTGTACTGCACCACTGTTCGCAATTGCGGCCAATAAGCCGCGTGATCGAAGGTGGCCAGGTGCACATTGCAGACCTTGGCTTTAAGCGCAGGGGTGACCGGGATCGGATAGCGGCCGATGCAACGCTCGGTGTCCGGCTTGATGGCCAGGGCCCAGTCCTTGCTGGAATGGCAGTTGATCACCCGCCCTTTCAGCAGCGCCGACACCTCATCCCACGGGCTCGACGTGCAGATCGCCCCGCCCATCAGCAGCAGGTTGTCCAGCGGCAACTCGCGAGCGGTGTCCGGGTTGGCCAGCAGGCTCTTGACCAGAATCCGCGCGCCCAGGGAATGCCCGATCAGGTTGATACGCTGCACCGGCAACGACGCTTGCTGCAGGTAGCTGGCCAATTCAGGCAGCAAACTCTTGGCCACTTCATCGACCCGCGCCTCAACGCTCTTGTAGTGATCGAGGAAATAGGCAATGGCCTTGCCTACCCCCACTGTCGCCGCGCCCAGGCTACCGCCGCCGAGCATGGCCGTGATCACGTCCTTGAACGGCGCGAACAGGTTCTCCAGAAAATGTCCCGCTGGCCAGAACAGCATCAGGTTGGTCGAGCCTTCGATGCCGGCCAGTTGTTGCGTGAAATTGCCCAACTGCTGCCGGTTGAAGAATGCCGAATACCCATGCACGTAGAGATTGAGCACCTCGCCCTGGGGTTCGCCGCACAGCAGAAACGTGGGCTTGCGGGTGCGGTGCATGTCATCCCACTGGTGCTGCATGGGGTAAAGACTCCGGGTAACGAGGGACGGCGATAGTAACAAACTGTGAGTGACGGCAAGGTGAATCCTGACCGGCGTGGCCGTTTCTAATGCTCGGCCTCCATGCATAAGCCCGAGACAGGCTCAGGCGATGGCAAAACGCCCAACTGGCGAAGTTATCGATTTTCCCCTGCCCATCCGGGAAGGTCGCCACCTGCTACGCAGCAAAAACACAATTCTCATCCTGTAAAAAGCGCTCTAATACCCGCCTGTTGATTGGTTTTGAAGATTTTGGAGTTCGCAATGCCCCATGAAGGCAACCTGTTACAAGCAGCCGTGGTGTTTCTGCTCGCGGCTGTGCTCACCGTGCCCCTGGCCAAACGCCTGCAATTGGGCGCGGTGCTGGGCTATCTGTTCGCCGGGGTGATCATCGGCCCGTCGGTGCTGGGTCTGATCGGCAACCCGCAAAGCGTGGCGCAGTTTTCGGAACTGGGGGTGGTGCTGCTGCTGTTTATCATTGGCCTGGAACTGTCGCCCAAGCGCTTATGGGTGATGCGCAAGGCGGTGTTCGGCGTCGGCCTGGCCCAAGTGCTGTTGACCGGTCTGGTGATGGGCGTGGTGGCACTGTGGCTATTTGGCCAGACATGGAACAGCGCCATCGTGCTGGGCCTTGGCCTGGCGCTGTCGTCCACGGCGTTTGGCCTGCAAAGCCTGGCCGAACGCAAGGAGCTGAACCAGCCCCATGGTCGTCTGGCCTTCGCGATCCTGCTGTTCCAGGACATCGCCGCGATCCCGCTGATTGCCATGGTGCCGCTGCTGGCCGGTAGCGATCACCCCACCACTGAAGCCCAGGGCCTGCAGCATGTGTTGCAGATCCTCGGCAGCATCGCCGTGGTAATCGTCGGCGGACGCTACCTGTTGCGCCCTGTGTTTCGTATCGTCGCCAAGACCGGCTTGCGCGAAGTGTCCACCGCCACCGCACTGCTGGTGGTGATCGGCACGGCGTGGCTGATGGAACTGGCGGGCGTGTCCATGGCCCTCGGCGCCTTCCTCGCTGGCCTGCTGCTGGCGGATTCGGAGTACCGCCACGAGCTGGAAGCGCAGATCGAACCGTTCAAGGGCCTGCTGCTGGGGCTGTTCTTTATCAGCGTGGGCATGGGCGCCAACCTCAGTCTGCTGCTCAGCTCACCGTTGATTGTGATCGGGCTGACCCTGCTGCTGATCGGTCTGAAGTTGCCGTTGCTGTACGCGGTCGGCCGTCTGGTGGGCGATCTCAATCGCGAAAGCGCCCTGCGCCTGGGCGTGGTGCTGGCGGCCGGCGGTGAGTTCGCATTCGTGGTGTTCAAGATCGGCCGCGACCAGGGCCTGTTCGAGCCGCACCTCTACGACGTGCTGGTGCTGACCATCACCCTGTCCATGGCCGTCACGCCGCTGCTGTTGCTGGTGTGCCCAAAGCTGTTCAGGCCCAAGGTCAAACCGGTGGAAGTGCCCGAGGAATACCGCGCCATCGAAAGCGACGCACCGCGCGTGGTCATTGCCGGCATGGGCCGAATGGGCCAGATCGTGGCGCGGATCCTGCGCGCGCAGAACATCTCCTTTATTGCCCTCGACACTTCGGTGGAAACCATCGAATTGACCCGCAGCTTTGGCGGCATGCCGGTGTTCTACGGCGATCCGCAGCGCCCCGAGATCCTGCACGCGGCCAAGGTCGACCAGGCGGAGTTCTTCGTGATCGCCATGGACGACCCGGAGATCAACATCAAGACCGCCGAGCTGGTACGCAACCTCTACCCGCACATGAAAATCATCGCCCGTGCCCGTAACCGCCAGCACGTCCATCGCTTGGTGGACCTGGACGCCTCACCGGTGCGCGAGACCTTCTACTCCAGCCTGGAAATGAGCCGCCGCGCCCTGGTCGGCCTGGGGCTCAGCCAGGCCCAGGCCGATGCGCGCATCGCGCGCTTCAAGAACCACGACCAGCAAGTGCTCGCCGCCCAACACGCGGTGTACGACGACGCCGCCAAAGTCATGCAGACCGCCCAGGAAGCCCGGGCAGAGCTGGCGCGGCTGTTTGAAATGGACCGACTTGAGGAAGAGTCCGACAAGGTGTGAGGTGAGGGATAAACGATCTTGCGAAATTTCTGACAGAATACGCCGCAATTTCGTTTATCCCTGGAGCGCTTCATGGCCACTTTCACCAAGACCGCCGTCCTGCTGGCCCTTGCGCTTACCGCCGGCAGCGTATTTGCCGCCGCCAAACCGACCACGCAAACCATCACCACCCTGGGCGGTAAGTTCAGCTTCACGCTGCCCAAGGCCTATGCCGCCGACACCCTGCCGCCGGACAAGGCCCAGGACGGCAGCGGTGTCACCCAAGGCACGATGTACGCCAACCAGACCACGAAAAGTGTGGTGATCGTCGCCGAAACCGTACGCAACGACGCTATCGACATCCAGGACAACGACCCGCAGTTCCTCGATGGCGCCGTGGCCGGCTTCGTCAAGGACCAGAGCGCCGCTCTGCCCGACTTCAAGAAACTGAGCGAGAAAAAACTCACCTTCAAGGGCCTCGGCCTGCGCCAGGTGGACAGCACTGCCACCCAGGGCGGCGGCAAGACGCTCAACTCCACGTTCCTTGGCGGTTCGGGCAACCATCTGCTGGTGATCCAAGCGATTTCTCGGGCCGACGACGCGAAGGGTCATGCGGCACTGGTCAAGCAAATCACCGGCGGCAAATAACCCGACTTGCTAGTTGTGCAGAAGATGAGTATCGCCCCATCGGGGGCAAGCCCCCTCCCACATTCTCGACCTACTGTAGGAGGGGGCTTGCCCCCGATGGCGGTGTGAAGTGCGCCCCAAAAGTTAGCTCAGGCATTACTTCAGGCTGTCTTCCAACCACAGCTTCACGTCCTGCACTTCCGCCTCGCTGATGGTATGCGGCATCCCCGGATACCCATGAAACGACGGTTTAAGGCCCAGCCCCCTCAACACCTCGTCCGCCCGCGTCGCCGATGCGTAGGGCAGCGCCTGATCCAAGGTGCCGTGGCCGATAAAGATCGCCAGTTCATTCAAGCGCGGATCGGGCTTGAGCTCAGCCTTGAGCACGGGCAGAACGCTGCCGCTCAACGCTGCGATGCCACGCACCCGCTGCGGATCACGCAACGCCACTTCATACGCCATGATCGCGCCCTGGCTGAACCCAATCAGGAACACCCGATCGCTGCGGGTATGGTATTTGGCGGTGGCCTGGCCCACGAAGTCCTGGATCAGCGCGGCACTGCGCTGCAGGTCGGCGATCTCGCCGTCGTATTCGCCCTCACCCGGGGTCTTGGTGAACCAGCGATAACCGCTGGGCGCCACCGGCATTGGGGCGCGTGCCGACAGGTAAGTCCACGTCGACGGCAGCGCGTCCTTGATGCCGAACAGATCTTGCTCGTCGCTACCGAAACCGTGCAGGAAAATCACCAGCGGCTGGTTGCGCGCCTCGCTCTGGGTCTGTTCCAGATAGGCCAGGGGCAAGTCGGTGTGCAGCTCGGTGTCGGCATTGGCGGCGCCGGCCATCATCGCCAGCGCCAGGGCAAAGAGTTTGAACATCGGGCGTTACCTCAGGGTTTGCGCAGCAAATAGGTGTCCATGATCCAGCCATTGGCTTGGCGCGCGGCCTTGCGCACCCGTTGGATATCTTCGGCCACGTCAGCCACTTTGCCGCTGATGAGGATTTCATCCGGCGTGCCCAGGTAGGCGCCCCAGTAGATGTCCAGGTCTTGATCGGCAACGGTGCGGTAGGAGTCTTCGGCGTCGAGCATCACCACCAGGGTATCGGCATCGCTGGCCTGCCCCGCCGCCAGGCGTCGCCCGGTGGTGATCTCCACGGACTTGCCGATGCGGTTCAACGCCACCTTATGCTGGGCCGCCAGGGCCTGCACGCTGGTGATGCCGGGGATTACTTCGAACTCGAACACGCATCGGCCACTGGCCAAGATCGCCTGCAGGATGCGAATGGTGCTGTCATACAGCGCCGGGTCGCCCCAGGCCAGGAACGCACCGACTTCGCCATCAGCCATTTCCTCGTTGATCATGCGCTCGAAGGTGGCTTGCTTGTCACGGTTCAGGTCTTGCACGGCGGTGGCGTAGTCGATATCGCCGCGCACGCGCTCGGGGCAGTCGGCCTCGACGAAGCGGTAGCCGGGTTCGGTGATGTAGGTCTCGCAGATCTCGCGGCGCAGGTCGATCAACTTGTCTTTGCTCTGGCCTTTGTCCATCAGGAAAAACACGTCGGTGCGATTCAGCGCCTTCACGGCCTGCATCGTGATGTAGTCAGGGTTGCCGGCGCCAATGCCGATGATCAGGATGCGTTTCATGGGGTGCTCTCAGTGCGGGGCGTGGATTTTGCCATGTTCATGGCTTGGGCGTGAGTTTCCAGACGCAGGCGCCACACCTCATTGAAGCGCAGCTCGGTGGCCGACAGTGGCTCGACATCGATGCGGTAGAACATCGACATCGGCAACGCCATAACCGATAGCAGCGCGGCACGAATCACGAACGGATGGGTGACGGCCACCACATGGCCCGGTTGCCCTTCAAGGGACTTCAGCCACAGCGCCACCCGCGCGCGCAGCTGGTCGACCGACTCGCCAGCATGGGGCGCACTGGCGCTGTCGGTGTGCCAGGTACTCAACTGGGCCGGCTCGATCCGGCCAATATCCCGGCCCTTCCAATGCCCCAGATCGAGATCGCCCAGGGCCTGGTCGATCTGCACCGCCGCGCCGAACAACCCCGCCGTCTGCCGGGTACGCGCCTCCGGCCCACTCAACAGTTGCGAATTTGGGCCGTATTGGTCGGCCAGGGATAACGCCGCGCTTTGCCAATCCATAAGCACCGACTCGTCATCGGCAAAGCGCCCCTGCTTTTGGTGGGGGGTGACGGCATGGCAGATCAGGGTCAAACGGGTGGCGCGCATCGCAGGCGGCTCCAACGCAGCAGTCAAGACCGGCAAGCCTGGCGCAGTTGCCGCCAGGACGCAACGACGGCTGCCCGATGGCACTAGTCAAACCAGTCGCGCCGCCCCTCAAATGTTCCGACGATCAGCTCGACGATCATCTGCACCGCTTCGGGGTGGCGCACCTGCGCATTCACCGCCAACCAGACCTGGCGCTGCATGCTGTCGGCCAGTAACCCCGGCAGGGCCACCAGGCCGCGGTCGACACTGCTCATATACTGCGGCAACAGACCGATGCAGGCGCCGCAGCGGATCATTTCCAGCATCAGCGCATAAGCGTGCACCTGCACCATGGCGGCCAGCCGTTGCTGCACCAGTTGGTTCCACGGTTGCAGCGCATCGACCTGGGCATCGGGTTGCCATTGCACCAGCATGTAGTCATCCAGGTCTTCCACACTGTCCGGGCGGGTGGTCAGGCGTGAATAACGTTTGGCGATATGCGGCAGGTAGCGCAGGCGCGCCAGGGCCTGGGGCGCGTGGGTGGCAAAACTCGGGCCGGATGCACGCTCGTCCATATCAGCCAGCCACAGCACCACGTCTGCCTCCACCGCGTGCAGGGATAGATGGCTGTCGAGGGCGATGATCTCCAGGCGCACACTGGCGTTGCGTCGCAGCAAGGCGATCAGGTCGCGCCCGAGGATGTCATGCAGAATCGGCGCGGCCACCGCCAGGCGAATCAGCGGCTGCTCCACCACCGGTAAACGCCGCTCATTGGCCAAGGCGAGCAGTTGCGCCTGCAAGTGCTGACCGTCGCGGCTGAGCACCAGGCCGTTGCCGTGGTAGCTGAACAGCCCACGGCGCAGCTGTTCTTCCAGTTGCGCCAGGCGTTTGCGCAGCAGGGTTGCCTTGACGTTCAAACTGCGCGCCGCCTGCATAAAACAGCCGCAACGGGCGCTCACGAGGAAATAGCGCGCCACCTCCGGGTCGATCTCATCGGCCAATGCCAGCCAATTGCGCCGCGACTCGGCGGGCACGCGATAGGCGGCGGTGCCCTGTGGGCCGGACGGTTCCAGTAATGCCATGGCAGACTCCTTGTCTTGTGGGTCGGTGCATCCAATGCCGCTTGCCGCGTGTTACTCCAGCACTTTGTTGAGTTCGGCGCCGTCGATGCTCAGGGTCGCCGTGTTGAGCATGCCCTCCAGATAAGCCTTGGCGATCTGCTCCTGGCGTTGGGCACGCAGGGCTTGGGTCAAGCGTTCACGCACCTCGTCGAGGGTGGCGGTGCGCGCCGGTTGCTGGGCGGTGAGTTTGAGCACATGGAACCCAGCGGCGCTTTGCACCGCGTCCGAAACCGCGCCGACCTTGAGGCGCGCCACCGTCTCGCGCACCTGAGGCACCAGTTGTTGCAAGGGTTGCAAGCCCGAATCGCCACCGCGTGCGGCGGTGTCCGGGTCCTGGGAAAACTGCGTGGCCAGGGCGGCGAAATCCGCCGGCGCGGCCTGGGCCTTGCGGCTCAGCTCTTGGGCCTGGCGGCGTACCGTCTCAAGGCTTTGCGGGTCATTCACGCTGAGGAAGATCTGACTGACGCGGTACAACGGCGGCGTCACCCATTGCGCCTTGCCGCTGTCATAGGCTTGCTGCAATTCGGCGGCGCTGGGGTAATCGGCCGGCACCTGACTGACCGACAGCATGTAATCGCGGAACACAATCTGCTCAGTGGCGGCGCGAGTCTGTTGCTCGACCTCCGGGCGTTGCCGCCAGCCCTGGGCGTCGGCCTGTTCGAGCACGGCCTTCTGCGCCAGGCGCGAGCGAATCCAGATTTCCAGCGCGCCGCGGTTGCCGCGCAGTTGCTCGCGGGTTTCGGCGGGCAGGCTGGCCAGCACACTTTTCAGCTCTTGCGGGTCGATCTGCTGGTTGCCCAGACGCGCCACCGCCGGGCCCGCAACGCTGGGGCTGGCCACCGGCGCCGGGGCTTGTGCGGCGACCGGGTCGCTGCCCGGGCGCAGGCTCAACCCCACGGCCACCACCAACAGGGCCAGCGCACCCGCGCCGACCATCAGGGTTGGCTTTTTCACAGCGTTGCCACCTCCTCTTCAGCCACCGCCGGAGCGGCGCTTTGCGCCTGCAGCTGCGCGGCGTTCTGGCTGTATTCGCGCAGGTAGACGATAAACTCCTGCAACAGGCGGTCCCACAATTCCAACTGACTGCGCAGGTGAGTGGCCGCGACACCCGCCACCACCACGTCCATTTCCATCAGCAAAAACTCGCCTTGCAGCGACAGCCGGGCGAAACGGCGCGAAGCGTTCCACACCTGGGCCAGGCCCTCAGGCAACTGGCCCTGCACCCGCAGAGCGCAGCTGTAGGTGAAATCCACATAGGCGCCCTGCTCCGTCGCCGGGTTGCCGAAGCGCACGGCAAACCCGATGCCCTGGCTGGCGCTGAGCAATTGCACGATGCCGTTCTGGTCGGTCTGATTGACCCGGTAGCCGGCCTCTTGCAGCAATTCGGTCAGGCTCTGGGCGGTGACGTGATTGATCAATGCGTTCATGTTCGGTGCTTCCTTGTCGATCAGGGGTGGGCGCCCGCCTGGGGCGCATCGAAACGGCTCTTGTACAAATCGTCGCCAAAGCCCTGGGCCAGTTCTTCGAACTTGACCCGCGCGCTGCTGGCGAAGGGCTGGCGGATGCTCATCACCTCGGCCACGTCGATTTTTTCGTAGGCCGCCAGCAGCTGCCGGGCCACGCCGTACATCTGTTGATTCTTGACTGAACATTGCTGCACTTGTGTGTCACGTTCGGCCAATTGCGCCTGCAAGCGCGCACGCTCGGCCTCCTTGCCCTTGGCCAGCACCAGCAGTTCGTCATAAGCCTTCTTGAACTTGCCGATCTGCTCGTTACTCGCCGCCACTTGGGCCTGGGCCTGGTTGTGCAGGCTCTGTTGCTGGCCGGCCAGTTGCTCGGCCACGCCGCGCGCCTTGTTCAGCTCGGCGGTCAGTTGCTGGATTTGCACCTGGGCCTGCTTGGCCTGGTTTTCGGCGGCCAGCCGCGCGGCACTGGCCTGGGCTTGCTCGCTTTGCAGGGCCTGCAATTGCTGGGTGGTGCTGCGCAGTTGCGTGCGCAGGCGCTCCTCCATGCCTTCGGCCGAGGCCGCGCCGGCGACCAGCAGCAATAACAACCCGCAGATTCGCGTGTTCATGGGGCATCTCCGTGCGCATCAGAAGCGCGTGTTGAGTTCCAGTTGCATCACATCGACTTCGAACGGCTGGCCATAGACTTCCGAGGCGCTCAACCAACGGGCGCTGGCGTAGATGTTCTTTTCGATGCCGTAGTTGGCGCCGATGAAATAGCCCTTGGCGTTGGTGCCGCCCAAGTGGAACGAGGAGTCGTTAAACCCGTCTGGCAAGGCGTCGGGCTGGATGTACTTGTAGCCGGCCAACAGGTTCCAGTCGCCGCGCTTGCGCATCTCCAGCGCGCTGCCGAGGGTGAACGAAACCATCAAGGCATTGCCGCCACTTTCAAACTGGCCGTTGCTGTTGATGTTGTTGACGATCTGGCCTTCGCTGCGCTTGAGCATCTCGCCCTTGTCGTAGGCCAGGTTGTGGATGAAGTTGGCCTGGGTGCGCAGCTTGAAGTCGCTGGGCAACTCGCTGTCCCATACCGCGTTGAGGTCCAGCACGTTGAACTTGGAGGCCAAACCGACGTATTGCGGTTCCGGCGTCGTGCCGGGCGTGGCCGGGTTGGGCGTGATATTGCGCAGGTTGAACACGCTGTTGCCCTTCTGCATAAAAGCCACCCGCGAGCCATCGGTGTCGCAGCCGGGTTGACCGGCCCATGGGCTGCACGGGCTGGAGCGCTCGCCTTCGATGTCCTGGAACTGGTAATAGGCCGCCGCGAGCTTGAGCGTGTTGGCGCGGTTGATCTTCCAGTCCGCGCCGATCTGCCCGCCAAACAGCCACTTGGTGTCGCTGCTTTCCTTGTCGATGCCGTTGCTGCTGGCGGTGTCGGAGGTGTATTCCACGGGGAAAGCGCCAAGGGTGCCGAACAGGCCCCATTCGTTGTTCAGCCGGTGATTGAAGATCGCCGCCACACCGTCGAAGTTGAGGTCGTTGGAATACATCATGTCGGTGGAATAGAACGGGTTGCCGATCCGCCCGCCGGTCAGCGTCACCCCGTCGGCGGCTTTCCAGCTCAGGTAACCCTGATCGAGCCAGATGTCTTTTTTGCCAAAGCCACCGCCCAGGGTCTGGGTGGTGGACACTGGGTTGTTGTCCGAGCCCGTGCCCAGGCGAATGCCCGCGGTCCACTCCGGCGAAATCACCGCTTTCATGCCCAGGCGTGCGCGCAGGCGGAACAGGTTGGAGCGGTCCTCGCGGGTATTGAGCAACGGCGGGAAGCGCGTATTGGAGCTGGGGTTGACGTCATACGGGCCGTTGTCGTTGAGCTTGGCGTAGTCGGTGATGGTGTCGTCGTTGCGCCCCGAGAAGTAACGCGACTCGTCACGCAAGCGGATATCGCCATCGAAACTCACGCGGGACACCCAGTCCGGGAACGTGTTGGGTTGCGCCCAGTTTTCCTGTTTGGCGGTGGCCATGACCTCAGCCTTGACCTGGTCGCGGATCTGGTCGCGCACCGCCTGCGGCACATACTGCACGCGCACATCCCCAGGCGCAGTGGGCGGGCCGCTGGCGACCACCGGCGCGGCATTGGCCTGGCGCGCCTGCTGGGCCTCTTTTTCGGCCTGGGCGATCAAGCCGTTGGCGGTGTCCTGGGTGAGCACACCTTGCTGCACCAACAGGCGGATCAGGTTGACGGTGACGTTTTCCGAGGGCGCCACCGGCGCTGCCGCCGCGGTGCCGACGAGGGTCGCGATGACCATGCCGACCGCCAGGGTCAGTCGATTCACGGGGGAAATCATGTGTACGCAACTCCTGTAAAAAACCGTAGAAAAAGGGTTCGATCAATCCGGGCGACGGCCCTTGAGCGCCAGGCGCACCGGCATGGTCACGGCCGCCGGCACTCGCTGTGTGGCATGGGGCGCACGCAGCGCCGCCAGCACCTGGGCGTCGGTCTGGGCATCGCCGCTGGACTTGACCAGCTCGGCGCGCACCACCTGCCCCTCGGCGTTCAGCCATAAATCCGCCTGCACCGCATACGCCTTCTTGCGCAGCTCGGGGTCGTCGCGCAGCAAGCGTTGAAACACGCCCGCCAGGTATTGCTTGTAAGTGCCGGTACCCAGGCCACCGCCGCCGGACCCGGCCATGCCGCCGCCCTTGCCCGCGCCGATGTTGAAACCGTCGGTGCCGGACTGGGCGTCGCCGTCGATCTGCATCGGGTTGGCCAGGTCATCGGCCGGTGACGGCGGTGCTTCCTCGGCCGGCTTGACCTCTTCCGGCGCCGGAGTCGGCTCCGGCTCAGGGATTTTTTCTTCCACCTTGGGCTCCGGTTCCTTGGGTTTTTCCGGCGGCGGTGGTGGCGGAGGCGGCAACGGAATGATGGTCGGCACCTTGGGCGCCTCGCGGCGTACGCCGCTCATGTCGTTGGCCCACTGCCACAACAACCAGGCGGCCACGGCGCCCAGCAGCAGGCCGGCGCCCCACTTCAGTGGGCGCAATGGCCGTGGGGTCTTGGTCGGCGGTGTGATCGGCATCTGTGCGGTCATGGCTCAGCCCTGGCTCGGTTTGCCGGTGACCAGCCCGACCTGGGACAGCTCCAACCGGCGCAGCAGGTCGAGCACTTCGATGACTTTCTGGTACTGCACCATGGCATCGCCGCGCACGATCACCGGGAAGTCCGGGTTCAGCGCTTTTTCGATACGCAGGCGCTCTTCCAGCTCGCCGAGGGTCACCGGGTAGGCATCGAGAAACACCTGGCCGCCGTCGTTGACGGAGATGGCCTTGGTCTTGGCCTCCGATAACGACACCGAGGCGCTGGCCTTGGGCAGGTGAATCTGGATCCCCGACACCTGGGCGGTGGCGGTGAGGATAAACATCACCAGCACCACCATCAGCACGTCCACCAGGGGCGTGATATTGATGCTGTCGACGGCGGCGTCATCGTCATCGTCGTGGGAGGCATTTACGGAAGCCATGGCGATTCTCCTCAGGCCGGAACAGATGCGTGCGGCGCGCGCCGATGCTCCGCTTCACTGTGCTGGCTTTCGCCGTGCATCTCGGCCAGGCGGGTGATGAACTCGTCGACGAACACCCGCATGTCGGCGCTGACTTCCTTGTTGCGCGTGATCAGGCGGTTGTAGCCGAACAGTGCCGGGATCGCGACGAACAGCCCCATGGCCGTGGCCAGCAAGGCCGCCGCCATGCCGGGGGCGATGGCATTGATATTGACGTCACCGGCCATGGCCGTGCCGAGAAACACCACCATGATCCCCAGCACCGTACCCAGCAGGCCGATATACGGGCCGCCGGCGATGGCGTTGGACAGGGTCGAGAGCTTGGCGCTGAGGGCCTGGTTTTCGCGGGTGCGCACACCGTCCATGGAGCAACGGATGGCTTCGATGGTGGCCGCCGAGACCGACGAGGTGTCAGCGCCCTGGGCGCGGCGGGTGCGGATTTCCTTGACCGCCACGCAATACAGGCGCCACAGCGAGGAGTGGCTCAGGCGCTCGGCGAGCAGCGCATCGTCGTAATACATTTCCAGGCGGGTGCCGATTTGCGCGAACTGCTCACGGAACGCTTCGTTGGCGCGGCTGACCCGGCTGACCTGGCGGTTCTTGCGCAGCATGATGAACCACGACTGCACCATCATCGCCACCAGCACCAGAATGATTACCCAGGCATCCACCGGCACCGCGTTGAGCAAAAAGCCCAAGCTGCCGAAGCCAAAGCCGGACTGTTCTTCATCCACGCCATACGCCACCAGCTTGGACTCGGCGCCCTGGGCACTGGCATCGGCCAGCAACAGGGCCGCCGGCCGCGCCACCTTGGAGAGGCGCAGCTCATCGATAGCCCCGGCGAACGGCAGGTGCCTGCTCGCGGCGTCCGGCAGGTCGGCGCCGATGGCCAGTGGCGTATTGAACGCCGGCAGCGCCACGCCCAGACGTGCGGTTTCGCGGCCGTTCACAAACAGCAGCCCATTGGCGCCCTCGGCGGTGAACGCCAGGTGCTGCCATTGGCCGGGGTTCAACGGCTGGGTCGACACCGCACGTTGCCCATCGACTTCCACAAACGGCACACCCTGGTTCAACCCCAGCAGCAGGCTGTGAGCACCGTCGCGGCGGGCCAGGACGATCTGCTCGCCACTGGCCTGGTCCAGACGCAGCCAGGCACTGAAGGTAAACGCCGCGCCGGCAGCGTGTTGCAGCGAGGGGCTGGCCGGCAGCAACAGCGCCTGGCCGCCAAATTGCAGCGCGCGGCCGATCACGCCGTCGATGCTGCTGCCGGTGGCGTTCGACGCGGTGTTGGCATAGGCCGTGGTGTCGCGCGGCGGTGTGGCCGGGGCTCCGTCGAAGTGGTACAGCGCGGTGTAATCGGGGTCGAAGGTCAGTTGGCCATTGGCGGTGGCCGGGGCCTTCTGGTTGCCGTAGTACATCCAAATGTCCTGGCGTTGGCCGCCTTCGACCTTGGGCACATCGACCCAGATCAGCGCCATGCCCATCAACGGGTCGAAGCTTTCGATCTGGTGGTTGAACACGGTCTTGTCATCGGCACTCACGAAGCGCAGGTCGGCCCCGTCTTCCTTGACCCCGTCAAAGCTGAAATTGCCGGTATGCAGGCGCACCAGCAGCGCGGTACGGCCCAGGGCCTGGTTGATCGCGGCGCCTTGGGCGGTGGTGTCCACGGAAATCTGTTTGCGGTAATGCCAGTCATCCTGCCACCAGGCGTGGGCGGTGGCCGGGAGCGCGAAGCCCAGGCAGATCAACAGGCTCAGAAATAGGCGTTGCATGGGTGAAGTCTCCGGAAGAAAAAGTCAGAAAGTCGCCTGCACACTGAAGTGCAGCCGCGAGTCCTGTTTCTGGGTGTTCGGTCCATCGAGCAGCGGGTAGCCCCAATCCAGGCTGCCGGACAACCATTTGCTCAAACTGGCGCGGGTGCCCAGGCCGACGCTGGCCAGGCTGTATTCGTCTTCTTGCTCGGGCAGCGGGTCGTGCAGACGCAGGCGCGCCCCCTCGGCGAAGGCGTAAAAGCGCCACTCCTGCACATAACTGCCGAGGAACTTGGCCAGGGACGGCGTGCGCAGTTCCTGGGAGAGCAAATACCCCTCGTCCCCGGTGCGCTCGGCCGCCAGATAGCCGCGCACTGACGTGGCGCCCCCGGCCGAGTACTGCTCGTTGGACACCAGCGGCCCCGAGGCCAGCTGGAAGCCGGCCTTGGACGCCGATTGCCAGTCGTTGGCGAAGGTGTAGGTGTAATTCAGGTCGCCCTTGAGCACGGCAAAACTGGCGCTGGCCTTGTAGCGCTTGTACGCAAATGCGTCGTCGTCGCTGCCGTAGCCAAAGAACGCACGGGTGCCGACCACCAGGTTCAGGCCCAGGCCCAGTTGGGACTGTTCGGTGTAGCGATAGCCGTTGTAGCCCAGGGTCAACGGCGCGTACTTGAGCGGCACTTGATCGCCGCTGGCGCCGAAGTTGAGCTGCTCGTCGAAGTCCTTGAAATCCACGCCGAGGGAGAACGAGTTGGCCCAGTTGTCGGCGGCCGGCAGGTTGTAGATCGCCGACACTCCGTACGAATGCCCCTTGCCCAGCACGTTGCTGCCGCCGATGGTGGCGATGTTGCTGTCGGACTGATAACCGGAGAACTGCAAGGTCCAGCGCTCATCCAGCGGCGCGCTGTAGGTGGCCGACCAGACCTTGGCGTTCTCGGTGTCCTGGGGCGCCGTGAAGTAGGTCAGGGAAATGCTGTGGCCCAATTGCCAGAGGTTGTCGTAGCCCAGGGTGGCGACCGAACGCAGCTTCTCGGTGTCGGCGCTGTAGTCGTTGTTCAGCCCCAGGCTGGCGTGCCAGGGGTTCTGGTCTTCCACTTGCAGGTCCACGTCCATGGTGCCGGGCCGCTGACCTTCGCGCACCAGCGGCGTAACCTGGCGCCCCGTGCCGCGATTGAGGCCGGCCAGTTGGGTTTGCACGCTGGCGAAGTCCGGCACGGCGCCCTCCTCCAGGGCCGGCACCTGCTCGCGGATCTCCACCGGCGAGTAATGCTTGGCGCCCACCACGCGCACCCGGCCGACCTTGGTTTCGCTGACCTGCAAATAGACGATACCGTCGTCGACCTTCTGCTCCGGCAGCTCGACGAACACCGACTGGTAACCGCGCGCCTGGTAGATCTTCTGCAACGCATCGCGGGCGCCTTCGATATCGTCCAGGGTCTTTTGCGGGCCCAGGAACGGGTACACCGCTTCCTCGATGGTCGCCGCGTCGAGCACGGTATTGCCGCGCACGAAGTACTCGTTGACGTCCACCCGGCGTACCGGGGCGTCGCCCTCGGCCAGCGCCGGTTGAACCGCACTCCACAGCACCAGGCCGCACAGCGCCAGCGTTGATTTGAACAGATGCTCCACACCGCCCCCTGAACTAGTTATGTTGTGCGTCGCCGCGCTTTGCACTGCGTCTGGCCGGTTCAATGGCTGGCGATCGCAGGGTTGCCATGCCGTGCCAGCCAGGTGTGCAACAGGGCGAAGTTCAAGGAGAACTCCGGCATGTGCAGCAAGGCGCCACAGAACACTTCACCGATGATTTTCTGAATCAGTTGCACCGCGCGCGGGTTGCTCAGCAGCGTGGCGATGTCGCGGGTCAACACCTGGATGCTCCAGACCTTCTGGTTCAACCCCAGGCCGACGAACCAGCGGAACAACAGGTTGTAATTGAGTTGTTCATGCAGTTGCTGCTCGCTGGGCACCGAATACAGCAATTGCAGCAACAGGATCTGCAGCACGGTCTGCGGCGCGATCGTCATCGACGGCTCGGCCGCCAGCCAGTCGCGGTGCTGGTCGAGCGCCTCGTCGATCTGCGGGCGCAGCAGCACCAGGGAATGACCGGCGGGGATATAGCTGGAGACCTCTTTCAACGCGCCCTGCCAATCTTCCTGGGACACGATCCACACCCAGGGAGCACCGTAGCGATAGACCGACACCGGCTTCTTGCGCGCCGCTTCGACGATCTTCGACAGGCGCTGATCAAGCTCCTGCATGCCCACTTTCGAATAACGTTCCATAGTTCCCATTGCCCCACTCCTGGCCTGCCGCATGCGCGTGATGAGCACCTTGTGGATGCTGTCGAGCGCGTTACACAGGAGAGACGGGAGTGGCCATGGGCTACCGAACTTTTGTCATGAAAGCTTCATTTGGGATTGGGTCGGGGGCATTTACGCGCTGATCACCCAGGGCTGCGCGCCCCAAAAAAACGGGGCGATCATAGATCGCCCCCAAGGTCCATCGAGAGGTTCTTGCACCCCGTCAAAGGCTGATCTGTCTGCGCTCCTCGTCGGTCAACCGCGCCCGCGCCTGTTCGCTCAGCGGCCCGGCACCCAGCACCTGCACAGGGCTGTCGGGGTTGTAGGCCGAGGTTTTCTGCTGCTCCTGCGGCTCACGCGGCACCGGCTCGGAGCCAAAGCTCAACACCTCCACGGTGACGATCGACGCCCGGCTCTGCCTGGCCGCCGCCTGCTGGCTGCGGGCCGCGTCTTCCGCAGCCTGGGAGGCGGCCGCCCCGGCGGCGCTGGCCGAACTCAGGGCGCCGGTATTGACCGTGGCCGTCACCGGCACGCCGCTGGATTTGCCCTGGGTCTGGATATTCGTCGCGTTCACCACTCGCAAGGCGGCGATGTTGACGTTGCCGGACACGCGAATGCCCGCCTCGCCCGCATCGATAGTGCCCAGCGGCGCGATCAGGTCGATATCCCCCGCCGGCACTTCCGGGATCGGGTTCAGGGTGGCGATCCCCGCCCCGGTGCTCGGTACCGAGGGCGACAGGCCGACGTTGCCCCAGTTGTCATAGACACGCTTGGGCGGTGTGTACACCACGGTGGTCTTGGAGCCACGGCCGGCGTTGATATCGCCCTGGGCGGTCCAGCCCAGGATCGAGCCGCCGAAGGTGGTCATGATGCGGCTTTGCCCCAGGAGAATGCTGCCCATCGAGTACAGCTGGATATCCCCCGCGCCTTGGGTGATCACACCCGCCGTCGACGGTGGCGCCGCGCCTTCGATACCGAAGGTCTGGCTACCGCCCGGAGTGAGCATCTGAATCGCTCCGCCAGCGTTGGTGTGCACACCCGAGCCGTTGAACAGGGTGATATCGCCCTGATACGTGATCGGGTTGCCGGCCACGTCCTTGGTCGGGAACAGCGCTGCAATCGCTGCGCGACCTCGCACGTAACTGCCCTGGCGCACGCCGCCGGCCTGGGTGTATTCGCGACCGGCGGCCTTGAGCTCGGCGAAATACACATCGCGGGCAAACACCCGTTGCTGCTCGGCGGGCAACGCAACGTAGTAGGCGCGAGCCTGGACGGTGTCGCCGACAAAGCCGAAGCGCTCGGCGAGCCAACTGACCAGTTCATCGTCGTAGGTCTTGGCCACTTTGCCGCTCTGCAAGGATTCACCGGCCTGCGCCTGATTGAGCGGGTTCAGGTAAGCCTCGACGAACCGACTGTAATCCGGCCCGCTGGCGCCCACACCGGCCTGCATAACGATGCTCGCGCCGGGGCGGTTGTCGCCCGGCAACACCGCGCCGAGGCTGGTTACGCTGTGCTCACCGCCGACACCGGTAAGCAGGATATTGCGCCCGGCCGAGACTTCCAGCAGGCCAGGGCCGGCCACCTGGAAGCTGCTGTAGAGAATGTCGCGCCCCGCGGCCACGATGGAGATGTCCTGGGTCGCGTCGTGCATAAACAGGTTATTGCTCGAACGGCCAAACATCATGTCATCGCCGAACGCGCGCCCGCTGCTGACGATATCCCGCCCGGCCAGCATGCGGACCGGGCCGCTGCCTTCGTACCAGGTCTGACCTTCATGCAAGCTGCCAGGGGAGGTGTCGAACCGAATGATCCGGCCACTGCTGACGCCCACCAGGTCGCCGTCCATGGCATAAAACCGCGCGGGCTCACCACGCCCGCCGGTGGATGCGGACGTGGTGCCGGGCCCGAACGCAAATAGCGCACGAGCATCCAGGTTGCCGCTGGCCGACAGGTTGCTCGCCACCACCTGGGTGCCTAGCATGCCCTGGAAGGCCGGATTCCACGGCGTCGCCATGGCACTGCTGGCAGTGCCGGAGCGGCTGACGGTCATGCCGCCGGCGTAGATCGAATCCTGGGCAAGGAACTGCAACTGGCCATTGTCGGCGGGCGCCAACAGCAAGGGGAACATGTAGGTGTTATCGCCGTTGGCCTGGGCCTCGGCCGCTTTACCGTAATACAGGCTGCCGCCGGCGGCGGTGGCCCTGAGGATCGAGGGATACACCACCGCCAAGTCGGGGAGCGCGTCGATGCGGCTGAAGGGCGTGAGGTTGCCGCCCAGGGAAAACAGGTCGATGGCGGTGTCTCGGGTCCACAGCGTAAACCAGCTGGAACCGCCACCAAGTGAGGCGCCTTGGGCAAACGGCGACACATGGGAGAGCACCACCCGGCCTGGGTCTTCGACGTTCTGCACCACCAGGTCGCCCAGGGTCTGCAGGTTGAACGTGGCATCACCGGGGACCAGGGTCATGCCGCCACGGGCAACGCCACGGGTCGCGACCTGCGGGTCGAACGCGCGGGTTTCACCCGGGCTTTGGCTGCGCGCCGTGCTGCCGTACAGCAGGTCGACACTGCCCACGGTAGCGCTGCGCAACTGCACGTCGCCGCGCAGGTTGACCAACACGCCGTCACGGTGGTCCGTGGTGGCGGCCACGCTGGCGGGGTTCAGCGCGCCGCCGATGCGGACACGCAAATCGCCGCCACCGGTCAGCTGCTGGCTGCCATCGGCGGCGATCCGTCCGGTACTGCCGACGGCCAGGACCAAGCCCTGGCTATGGGGGTTCACCTCGGGGCGATACACGCTGTAGCCCAAGGTATCCAGCACCCCGGCGTTGCCGCTCACATTGACGTCTAGGTTGCCGCCGCCCAGGGTGCCGAAGCCGGTGAAACCGAGCAGTTTGTCCGCCGCCGCGGTTGCGGTGTAACTGCCGAAGTTGATCCACCAGGCCGTCGGTTGCGCCGGCCCGCCCGTCGCCACGGCACCGCTGCCCTGGCGCCATAGCCAGTTGCCGACGGCCGCCGAGTCGACCCCGACATCCTTGGGGTTGGGGCGCACGCTGCTGGCTACGCTGCTGGTGATATGCCCGGTCAGGTCACCGCCCACATTCAGGGTCAGATTGCCGCCGGCTTCCGGGTACCAGGCGCGGTACAGACTGGTGGACGAGCCGTTGACGAACTGTTCGAAGAAGCTGCCGGCATCGTTCAGCACCGTACTGGTCAACGGATCGGCGCCCGCCCGTTTTGCCTTCGGCAGGTTGTAGGGGTCACCGGCGAAGGTGCCGGTCGATGAGGTGCCCGCGGTGTACACGCCGAACAACGAGTCCATCTGCAGGTTGCCCGCGCTCAACAGTTCAAGGTCGCCGCTGCCGGTGCGGATCACACTCCAGCGCGTACTCGACGGCGTGGCGCCGTATTCGGTCTTGCTCTGGGCCGCGCAGTAATCCGGCGCGACGGCGCACAGCTCGTCCACACCCGGCAACTGCAGGCTGGCCAGGAACTCCTCGGTGATCACCCCCCCTACCGGAACCACGATACTGGCCTGTTCCAACAATTCATCGGCCGCTTTCTGAGTCCACACGTAGGTCACTTTCATTGCGCAGTAGTCCGGCGAACTGGCACAGAAATCCTCGATCGAACCCTGGCCCATCGCGTCGAGCAACGATTGCTCGATGGGGTCACCTACCTTGACATCCACACCCGCGCCACTCAGTTCAGCCACCGCCAGGGCGGTCCAGGTCTGAATGCCCTTGCTCGGCAATTGCTTGGCGAACATCCCGTAGTGGTTGTCCGCCAAGTGCATATCGCCGCTGCGCGGATGGGCTTGCAGCAGACGGCTGTCCGCCGCCTCGGTATCGGCGCCCGCCACCAGGCGCAACGACCACGACTGGGTACCTTCGGCCAGCATCGGCGAAATCGCCCAGACCTGCCCGGCAGGGCCGGAAACCCCGACGCGCAGGGCGACCGAGGTCGCATTGTTGGGCAGTTTCACATCGGTCCCAGCCGGGATCAGTGCGCCCTTGGGCAAGGCTTTGCTGCCACTGAGCTGCACCGTGTTATTGGCCGGGTTCGCCTGGTGTATCGCCGGCAGCGGCACACCCTTAGGCCAGGTCATACCGTCCAGTCGGGTGCCTTGGGCCAACAGTGTGCCGGCGCCCAATTGGGTGCCGATCGCCAGGGTCTGCGCCTCACGCAACAAGGTGCCCGCAGCGAGCAACAGGTTGCCGCCGGCATCGCGCACATCGGCCGAGACCACGCTGCCCGCTGGCAATACCAGCTCCTGGCTCAACGTCGCGGCCACCGGCAAGCGGGTGCCGGCGGCCATCGTCAGCGCTTTGATAGGCAGGTCGTAATTCAACGTGCTGCCGGCCGGGAACGCCGTGCCATCGGCCAGGGTCACGCCGTTGCCCGGCACCACGATGGTGCCGCCGCTGAAGTCGACGCCCGGTAGCAGCACCCAGCCTTTGTCATCCTCGGACACCGGCGGTTTGGCGAAGCCATCGTTGAGGCTGCCGTAGATATTCAGGTCGCCGCCGGCGCGCAGGGTCAGGCTGCCGGATTCACCGGAGCCGTAGACCGCGTTGTCCTTGACGCTATGGGGGTTGAGGCTGGCATAGCGGTAGCCGGACAGGTCTAGGTCACCCTGCACCACCAGGTCGCCATCCTGGGTTTTACTGACGATTTCCACCCCTGGGCGCAGGTGCAAGGCATCGGCGTAGGTGGCGTTGTTCAGGCCGGCGAGTTTGTTATCCAGCAGGTTCTGATTGAGCAGCGCCGCATTGATAAAGGCTTCGCTCAGGGCGTGTTTCTGGTCCAGGTAGCCCTGGGTGATTTCCTGGTACGGCCTGCCGCTGGCGGTCGGGTCGGTTTTTTCCGGCGCATCGTCATAGCGCGCCATGCCGTTGAGGGTGATGGAACGCGCGCCTTGGATGGCTAACCGCCCGTGAGCGTCGATGGCCACGTCATTGCTGCTGCCATCCGGGTTGACCAGGCGCGGCGCATTCAGCTCCAGGGTGCCGCGCAGGTGCCCGTCGTTGCCGGTGGCGGCGGTGCCGTGGCGCAGGTCGATGCGCACGCCGTCGGCCAGGGTCAGTTGACCATCGCCGGACCCCAGCACCACCATGGCGCGGTTCGGCGCGTCGATGATCTTGCCGTAGCTGTCCACCCGCAACTTGCTGCCGTGGGCATCGAGCACGGCGCTGCCGTCCAGGGTCAGGCCGTGCTTGCCGGCCAGGTTGATACTGCCGACGCGCTCGCCGCTGGCATCCACCAGGCCAGTGACCCGCAGGCTGCCGTTGTCCACCGACACACTGATGCTGCCGGCCTTGAGCCCATCGCCGATGGTCAGGTCGCCTTGTTTGAGTTGGAAACTGCGCGCGCCGAACACCTGGCCCTGGTTCAGGCGTTGGTTGAGGTCAGCGAACTGTTGGTCCAAAGCACCGCTGCTGCCCAGGCGCTGCGCCTGGATCTCCACGCTGCCCGCCGGTTGCGGCATCGAGGTGCCGCCGGCGTTGAAATAGCCACTGCTGCTGCCGAGGATCTTGCCTTGCAGATCGACGATACCGCCTGCCGCATCCGTGGCCACCGCGCGCAATTTGCCGGCCTGGTTATGCTGGGCCGACAGATCGATGGTCGAGCCCGCCGCCTGCAGGATATTGCCGCTGCGGCTGTCCAGCAGCACGTCGCCGCCCCAGCCGTATTGGGTCACGTCGTTGAAGCGCATCGCACGGCCGGCCACATCGATCAGGGCGTCGTCGGTCAGCACCAGATCACCCCGTGTACTGAGGCTGACTTTGCCGCTGGGCAATACCACCGCACTGGCCACGCGCAGGCTGTCGCCTTGCAGGGACAGTTGCGCGCCCTGGCCGTTGGCGTTGCCACGGGGGCCTGACGACGCACCGATGTCAATCGCACCGCCGGCCTTGATGCTGTTCACCGAACCGGCCTCACCGGTCATCAACGGCGTGCGAATGGTCAAGTTGCCACCGCTGTACTGGTAACCGCTGACCGAGTCATAGGCACCCTGGCGCTGGTACACCGACAGGCTGCCTTTGTGGTTGGCGGTAATGCGTTCGCTGGCGTTGAGGTTCACCGTGGCAAAGCCCAGGGCCAACCGGTCGAAGCTTTTCACGTTGCTCGGCTGACCGAAGGCGCCATACCCGAACTCAATGCGCTCGGCGTTGATATCCAGGCGCCCGCTGCCGGTGCCCGCACCGCCCGTTACCACTGCGCCCGGGGCCTGGGTGGCGCCCAGCCAGATCAGATTGGCGGTGTGCAGGGTCGCCACGTCGTTGGCGTCGCCGGCGCCGTACAGCGCCGGAGTGGACAGCATCAGGTTGCTCAGCAGCGATTTGCCGGTCAGCGGGTCATAGGTGTCGAGGCTGGCGTTGCCATACAGGTTGAACCCGTCGCGCGCCGACAGTTGCAGAGTTTCCAAGGCCGGGGCGCCGAGTTGCGTGTCGCCGCGCAGCAGGCGGTCGAGCAGTGCCTGGTTCAGGGTCAAACCGGCCGGCAAGCGGTTGCCGGCGGCCGCCGCGGCCAGGGCTTCGACGCTGCCCAGGTTGATGGTGCTCACGCCCAGGTTGAGGTGACGGGTGCCATAGCGCACTTGGTCGCCCAGTTGGAACGTGCCGTCGGTCAGGGCCACGATACTGCCCTCGGAGTACAGCCCGGTCTGGCCGACGCAAGATTGGGCAGCGCAGGCGCCGATGTTGATCCCCTCGCTGATCACACCGCCGGGCCGCGAGGCGCTGACCACGTTGAGCAAGCCGTTGGACACCCCGAGCATATTGGCGACCTGATAAATAAACCCGTCGCGGGCATCGTAGCTGGCCTTGCCCCGGCCCAAGGTGTTGAGGGAGGCGCCCTGCTCCACCACGATGGCGCCGGTGTCGCTGACCAGGAACACTTCCGGCGCCGCCAGGGTGGCACCGGCCCGCACAGTGATGTTGCTGTTGGCGGCATTCACCCCGCTGGCCAGGCTGATGAAGTTACCCGACTGACCGTAATCCACCACCGTCATGCCGCCGATCATCAACCGTGCGGCACCGATAGCATTGAGGGTGTCGGCTCTGAGGCTAATGCCGCCGAAACCGGCGGTGGCAGACGCCTGCGGCGCCACCACCTCGATACCCAACCGGCTCTGGTCGAGCACCGCGACCGTACCGCCGTAGCCGCCGGTGGCGGCGTCAAAGCGCCCGATACCGTTGAATGAAAACCCATCGGCCCCCGCGCCGGGGCGCAAGGCCAACTTCAGGGTTTTGGCGTCGGCTTCCAGCAGAGGGCGCGGTACGCCCAACCGGGCGGCATCGGCCTTGGCGAACTGGGCGTAACTGGTTTCGTTGTATTGGGAATAGCGGCGCAGGGTGTCCGCCGAAGTCAGGATCAACGGGGTGGCGACGCTGTTGCGGATGCCTGTATGGGCAATCGACAACTGCCCGGAGGTGGCCCATGAGCCGTTGCGCATCAAGGTGGTCGCGCTGTCGCTGCCCAGCCCCGCCAGGCCATTGATCTCCACGCGATAAGCCCCCGGCATCAGCGCGTAGGTGGACGGCATCAAGGTGTAGGTGCCGGCCGGCAAGCCCGGCACCCCGGCGCCGATGGTGACCTGTTGGCCCACCAACGGCGCCACGGCACCGCCCTCGGCCGCTTCCGGCGCCGCACCCGGCTGCGCCCCCGGCACAATGGCGTAGACCGGGTTGGTGGACAGCCCCGGCAGCACGAACCCGGCACTGGCACCGAACTGCACCAGCGGGTTGTAGCGCGCATCCGTGGAGCCGCCGCGTCCGGAGATAAACCCGGCGCCCAGCAGCTCGCCACCGCCCGACAGATCGACGACCGCCCCCGCCTGCACGGCCACCGACTGGCCGCCCAGAATCACGCCGACGCTCAGGTCGCTGTTGGTATTGACCAATCCGCCCTGCCCGAGAAAGGCCACGGTCTTGCCGTTATAGGTGTAGACCTGCCCGTCCAGGGTGCCGCCATAGGGCAGCACCAACCCCTTGCCGCTCACCGAAGTGACGCTGCCCGGCAGCAATTGCACCTGGCTGCTGCCCATGCTGCCGATATTGATCAAGCCCAGCGGCGCGCGCACCACGCCGCCTTGCTTGACGGTGGCGGCGCCCAGTTGCAGGCGCCCGAACGCCGAATACGGCAACGCCGCCTCCGTGCTGCCGACGCGGCCAAGGGTCAAGCTGCGCAGCGGATTAAAGTCCAGGCCCTGGGTAATGGTGCTGGACTCACCGAGGTAGCCGGCAATCACTCGGGCACTGACGTCCGTGGCGGGGTACACCTGCGCCGCGCGCAGGGTCATGTCGCCCTGGGTCAGCAACTGGGTGCTGACGCCGGTGATGATGTCGTTCACGGAAGTCCCCGCTAGAAAGCGCAAGTCGCCCTGGCTGGTCAGGTTGACCTGGTCGAAGCCACGGCGCTCAAGGCTGGCCTGGCTGGCGTCGGCGCGGTACAGACTGCTGCGGTTACCGAAGATCACATTGCCACGCACTTCGACCAACTGCCCCTCGGCGTTGAACTGCGCCTGAGTGGCACGCTGGGACGGCACCGGCAGCACCGGCACCGGACGCACGTAGAAATCCTTGCCGCTCTCGGGGGGCGGCAGATAGCCCGCCAGCAGCAGGTGCGGCGCCGACAGGTCGATGCGTGCCGTGGCGGCGGCGTTGTCGCTCAGGCCATAGCCACGGCTGTACAGACGCAGGCTCTGGCCCATATTCAGGCGGATGTCGCCGTCAAAGCTCAGCAAACCATTGCTCAGCAGCGCGAGGTTATCGAAGCCGCCGGCCTGGACTTGATCCACGCCCAGACGTGCGTGCCCATAGTCCAGGCTATCGGCCGCCGCTTCGGCCGTGCCAGCCAGAGCGCTCGGTGAATGCCCTTGGCCGAGCACCAGTTCACGCACCTTGAGCACCCGGTCAGCGACCCCGGTCTTGGTGTAATACGGACTTTCCAGCGCCAGGTTAAGACTGCCGCCCGCCGCGCCAGCGCCACCGGCCCTGGCCATCACGCTGCCCTCCAGGTACAGGCCGTTGTTGGAGGCCAGGCTGATGCTGCCGCCGTTACTGGCTACCGACACCGTGCCCTGCCCCGGCACTGTCAGCTCGGTTTGGGTGCCGGAGGCGTCCAGTCGTGCGCCGTCGCGGACCACCACGAACAGGTCGCTGGCCTTGGCCAGGCCGGTGTTCAGGTCCAGCGTGCCGCCCAGGCTGATGCTGCCGCCGTCACGCACCACGCCATAACGGCGCCCTTGGCTGTCCACCGCCGTGGCTGCCCGCGCTGCCACGTCGATCAGCGCGTGCTCGCCAACCCAGATCGAGCGGCCATGACCGGCCGCATTCACCGCTTCCGAAGTGGCTGCAGTCAGCCCCTCAAGGCTGACGCTGCCGCCCCAGGCATTGAGCGTGCCATCCATTGTCAACTGACCGACGCTGCGCAAGTTGATGGCCTGCCCAGGATCGACGTTGATCACCGCCCCCTGGCCCACGGTCAAGGCCGTGCTCGCCAGTTGCGCCGCCGTGGCAAACACATTGCCGGCGGTAAGGCTCAAACCGGCGCCGCGACGCTGGGTCAGCACGCCTTTGGCGGCATCTT
The DNA here is from genome assembly GCF_001029595.1 of Pseudomonas sp. ARP3. Taxonomy (NCBI): domain Bacteria; kingdom Pseudomonadati; phylum Pseudomonadota; class Gammaproteobacteria; order Pseudomonadales; family Pseudomonadaceae; genus Pseudomonas; species Pseudomonas sp. ARP3. The sequence goes on along the minus strand of NZ_LEKF01000030.1, from coordinate 38,405 downwards.
CCTGATACAGCGGCGAGGTCCACTGCTCCAGGGCCGCCGTCGGTGCGCCGCCGGTCGCCACCGTGGACGCCTGCATGCCCAATCGATAGGTCGGCAGGCTGACATTCACTTGAGTGCCGTCGGTGACGATCAGCCCTTCGTTGCCGGTGATGTCGTAGGCCGAGAAGCCCTTGTCGAAGAAGTCGCCGGCCAGGTGCAAGGTGTCCGGGTCCATCGCGCCGACACGGTTGCCGATCTGCACCGTGCGCGCCTGCAAGGCCAAGGTGCCGCCGCCATTGACGCCATAACCGCGCACGTCGCCATCCAGGGCCAGAGCGCCGAGAGCGCCCAGGGTCACGTTGCCGCCTTTGCCGCCGATCAACTTGCCGTCTACCCCCAGGGTGGCCCCGGAGGACACGTACACCCCACTGCCGGCCGCCAGGTTCAACTGGCTCGAACTGCGCAGCGAAACCTTGCCGCCGTTGATATACGCAAGGCCGCTGCCATTGCCGGGTTCCAGCAGCAGGTTATTCCAGCGCCCGCTGGTGTCGAGTTTGACGCCTGCGCCCAGCGTGACCTGCGCGCCACCGGCCAGGGCGGTGTCCTCGACCACGCCGGCCTTGAACGGGTTGACCTGGCTGAGAATGTTGCCGGCGTTAAGGCTGCCGCCGTGGGCCGTGAGGTTGGCATTGATGTCGACGCGCGGCCCGAACAGGGTGATATCGCCGCCGTCGGCCACGCGCAGCGCGCCATTGACGCTGACCTGCTGGCGAGCCGCGACCTTGATGGCGCCCAACGGCGCGGCATTGAGCAGGTCGCTGTCGAGCACGATCTTGCCCTGGCGGTCGGCCGGCAATGCATTGGCAAGGTCCAGGTCATCGGCAATCGCTTGCGTGTCGTTTTCGAGCGTCACCTGATCGGCGTTCCCCCCCAAGGCGTAGCGCAAGGTGCCGTTGGCTTTGTTGTAGAACGGCGTGTACTGGCCCACGATCAACTGCGCGAGCTGGGCCATGGCCTTCTGGGATTGCTGGTAACCGTCCAGGTTGGGCATGGGTGCCTGAGTCTGGCGATCGCCTTGGAACACATCGCTGATCAGGCGGCCTTCCAGTACCGCGCTGGAGGTGCCGACCACCAGTTTGCCGGCGTCCCGGCCCACGGTGTACCCGGCCTCATTGCGGCCTTGGGGGGCGATCAGCGGGTTGTAGTAATACTCGGTCTGGCCCCAGCGCACGCTAGTGTCTTCGTAACCCTTGTAGATACCGGAATAGAGAATGTCGCCGGGCGCTTTGGACAGCTCGTACAAACGGCGATTCGGCCCTTTGAGCCAGGTTTGGCGGATATAGCCGCCTTGCACGTCCACGGTGCCGCCCGACAGATTGATCTGCGCGCCCTGTTGGGTCACCGCTTCCTTGCCGGTAAAGGTCACGGTGCCGCCCTGGGCCATCCATTCACCCACCGAATGGCCCTGGGTGCCGAGGTAACCGCCGACTTCCAGCAGGCCACCGGCGGTGTACCAGCGGTCGGTGGCGTAGCCGTTGGTGCCGGCGGGCACAAACACCAGGTCGCGAAGGTCGACCCACACATCGCTGTTGATCAGTTGGCCGTTGTCGCGGTTGACCGACGCATCGCGCTGCTCGTTACCCTGCACGTTGATCTTGATGTTGTTGGCTTCCATCGCCACCTTGACGCCGACGGCCCCCGATACATCGATCATCGCCCCGTCGCGCACCAGGCTGCGCTGGCCGGCACTGACGGCCACCTGGCCGCCGGTGGCGAGGGTGATCGAGCCCTTGCGGAAATCCACAGTGCCGCCGCTGACGATCTCGATCCGTGACTGGTCCGTGCGGTCGACTACCGCGCTGAGGTGGTTGAACGCGCCGCCGATCAAATTGGCGGGGCTGCCGTCGAGTTTGATCAGGCCATTGTCTTTCTGACTGTTGAGTGCGGTGCTGCCACTGGCGTCCAGCAGGATCGCGGTGGTGCTGCCCTCCCCCAGGCTGACGCTGCCGCTGCTGTCGCTGGCCGCGTTGAGCAAGTGCACGGTGCCGCGGGTGTCCACCGAGGTGCTGGCCAGGGCCACGCCGTTCTGCTGCACCTGATGGCCGGTCAGGGTGACGTCGCCGGTGGACGCCATAATCAGGCCGCTGTTGGTCACCGCACCCGCCGTGCTGCCCGCCTTGAGGCTGGTGGCGACTTCATTGCCACGGGTGGTGGAACGCTCGTTACCCGCCGTGCCCACGCCTTTGCGGATGTAGAAACTGTCACCGGCCGCCAAGGTAGTCTGGCCCTTGGCGGTGATGATGGTGCCGGCGTTTTCCACGTCGCTGCCCAGCAGCAAGGCATAGCCGCCGGCGTCGGTGGAAGTGGCGGCGTTGTGGGTCTGGATCAATGCGCCGCGCTGCACCTGAACCTTGCCCGCCGCGTCGGTGAATGTCGGTTGGGTGCCATTGGTGTCGACATACAGGCCGCGCTGGGTGAATTGTTCATCGGTGATGTTCGCCGCCGCCGCTACCAGGTTGCGCACGTTGACCTGGCTGGTGCCGCTGAACACCACACCGTTACGGTTCATGATCATCACCGTCCCGGCGCCCTTGATCTGGCCCTGGATTTCGCTGGGGCGAGCCTGGGCGTCGTTGACACGGTTGAGTACTGCCCAGGTGGACTGCTGCTGGAAGTCCACCGTGGTGTTGCGCCCGACGTTGAAGGTTTCCCAATTGAGGATCGCCTTGTCGGCGGTCTGCTCGATGCTCACCGTGGTCTTGCCGCCGGCCTGGGTCTGGGTCGGCGCCTTGGCGTTGGTCCAGCCCTGGGTCAGGCTGTTGTCCACTTGCAGGCCGCCTTTGCCCAGGCCATCGGGAATCGTCGACACCTGGCCGAACGCCGCTTGCCGGCCGGCGGCCTGAGCGGCCTGCTGCGCCGCAATCGCCGCGACGCTGGTGTTCAGGGTGCTGATGGAACGCGCCAACTGCTGATTGACCCGCGCCTGCTGGTTCAAGGTCGGCACCGACGGCATTTGCCCGGCATTGATGCGCGCCGCCGTGGTCGCCTGGGTCGCCCCCTTGGCCGCGAACCAGGCCGGACTGAACGCCGTCGCCGCCGAGGCGTTGCCCGCCACCACCCATAAGGCGATGACCTGCGCCAGCGGCTTGAGACGCAACACAGTCTGGGCCCGTGAGCCCTGGGCATTCAGCTTAAGCGTGGGTTTGCAGCGGACCATCGGGACACTTCCTTCTTTGTTATCGCCAGGAGCAACACAGGCTCACGTATGAGGGTTAGGCGGTTGGCGAGGGGCCGGACTGAACTTCTGTCACGCAAAGTTCATATACGGCTGTTAGCGCAAAAAAAATCAGCAACGGCACGGGCCGTTGCTGATCGGTAAAGCGGTGCTGAACAGCGGGGGTTACAGCGGACGACCGATGGCGTTGCACACGCTGGTGTTGCCGATGCCTTGAGCGCTGGTGGCAGTGGCGAAGGTGTCACGCACGGCTTTTTTCCAGTTCGCTGGCAGCGGCACGAAGCGGTTGTTGTTGATGGCGGTGTCGTTGTTCACCAGGCTGCCGTAGTGGCGGTTGAAGAAGCCGCGCACTTGGGTGGTCTGGGTCGCATCGGCGTAGCACTGGCTGAAGATCAGGTTGGTGAAACCCAGGATCGGGTAGCCGCTGGAAGGGTAAGCGAAGGTGGCTGAGCCGCTGGCCGTGGCCGCGAAGACCGGTACCCAGTTGTCCTGGTTGGTCGCGTCGATGAACGAGCCGTCAGCCCGTGCTTCGGTGGGCGCAGGAATCTGGCCGATGGCGGTCGACACGTTGGCAGGCGCAGGGGAAACACCGGCGACTTTGGCGACTTTGGTGGCGTCATCCAGGCCGGCCAGGGTGGTCGCGGCGTAATCCGGGCTCATGTAGGTGATACGTCCTTGCGCTGCATTCAGCGCATCCATCACGCCCTGGCTACCGGCGGCGGCGACAGCGGTCGACGGCAGGCCACCACCGTAGCTGGACGAGAACGTGGTGGTCACGGCGAACGGTTGAGCTTCGGCGCACTTGGCGTTCAGGAAGCGCGTGAACAGTTCAGTGGTGCCGCTGGACTCGCTGCGATACACCAGGGTGATCGGGCCGGTGCGGCCAGCGCCGGTGATCTGGCTCCAGTCGGTCAGGCGGCCGGAGAACACGCCGCACAGTTGGTTGACGCTCAAATCGACAGCGTTGGTGCCCGTTTTGTTGAATGGAATCGCCACCGACGTGGCCACCGACGGCACCTGGATTAATTTGCCCCAGGTCGGTTGCTTGTTGGTTTTGTAAGCCAGCAACTCAGCGGCGCTCAGCTTGGAATCGCTGCCGGCCCAGTGCACGTTCTTGTTAGTCACGCCGGCCACGAACTTGGTGTAGTCGTTGTTCAGGAACGCCGACTTGCCGTTGCCGCTGCCCACACCGATGTAGGGTGCGAAGCCGGTGGTGAGTACGCCAGCGGTCTGGTACAGCGGTTGTGGCAGCGTGGCGCCACCGCCGTTGATGTCCGCCATGGCCGCCTGGGCCGAGCACAGTGCAGCGAGGGTCATGGATACCGCGAGAACGTTGCGCTTAAACATGAAGAATCTCCTTTCATCGTGTTTGTACGTTTGGGGTAGATGGCTCTTGCATGACGCCATGGCTTCGGACCCAGGCCGTGTTCCGGGGGTGGCGAAGGCGGAGGCCATGGGTAGGAAATTTCGCAGCATCCGATGACAGCTAAAGGAAAAAACCTCGGGAGAAAGCACTTGATTTTGAAAAAGATTCTCGGGTGTTTCGGTCATCGTTTTGAGCGGTTTGGGCGCCGCCGAGCGCAATGGTTTTCGCCACTGGCCGCAGGGCCATGCACGGGGTTGAAAGATGACGGAATGAGGAACCCGAGCTTGGCCCCGCGCCATCGGGAGCCAGGCAAAACCCGGCGCGTATCAGGTGACCAATTGGTTGATTTCGATGATCGGCAACAGCACCGCCATCACGATCACCAGCACCACCGCGCCCATCACCACGATCATCAGCGGCTCCAGCAGCGCGGTCATACCCATGGCGCGACGTTCGATATCCTTGGACAGGGTTTGCGCGGCGCGTTCGAGCATCGGCGGCAGCGACCCAGTTTTTTCGCCACTGGCGATCAGGTGGATCAGCACCGGCGGAAAGACTTTCTCCACCGCCAGCGCCGGCGCCAGGTTGACCCCTTCGCGCACCTTGGCCGTGGCGTCGCTCACGCATTGGCTCAGGCGCTCGTTGGACAGGGTTTGCCGCGCCGCTTCCAGGGCGCGCAGCAACGGCACGCCGGCACCGCCGAGGATGGCCAGGGTCGAGGCAAAGCGTGCAGTGTTCAAGCCCAGCACGAAGCGCCCGATCAGTGGCAAGCGCAGCACGCGGCTATGCCAGTTGAGGCGCGCCAGCGGATTGCGCAGGTATAGGCGCCAGCCCCAGAACGCACCGACCAGGCCGGTAAAGCACAACCAGCCCCAGGCGCGAATAAAGTCGCTGGCGTTGAGCATGGCCAAGGTCAGCCCCGGCAGGTCCTGGCGTGCCTGGGAGAACGCGCTGACCACCTGGGGCACCACGTAGCTGAGCAGGAAGATCACGATGCCGATGGACACCAGCCCCACCACGCCGGGGTAGATAAACGCGGTGAGGATCTTGCCCCGCAGGTTGTTGCGCTCTTCGATGTAGTCGGCCAGACGCTCCATGACCTGGGCCAGGTCGCCGGACTCCTCCCCCGCTGCGATCAGCGCGCGGTAAATCGACGGAAAATCCCGTGGCCGCGCAGCCAGGGCATCGGCCAGGCGCATGCCGCCGCGCACATCGGTGCGTACCGCACTGAGGGTCTGGGCGATGTGTTTTTTCTCGGCCTGCTCCACCGTGGCGCTCAAGGCCGCTTCCAGGGGCAGGCTGGCACCGAGCAGGCTCGCCAATTGCCGGGTGGCCCAGGCCAGGTCGTTGTCGGAGAGCTTGGCAGTGAACAGGCCGCCGCCTGCCGCTGCCGGGGTTTGCTCCTGCAACGCCAGCACGGTCAGGCCGCGACCGCGCAACAGGCTGAAGGCCGCGCTCTGGCTGTCGGCTTCGGTTTGCCCGGTCTCGATGCGGCCGCTGGCATCGGCGGCTTCATAGCGATAGCGATTCATCCGGCGTCCCGGGTCACGCGCAGGATTTCTTCCGGCGCGGTGGTGCCGCTGCGCACCCAGCGCTCGCCGTCTTCGCGCAGGCTGAACATGCCGGCGCGGCGTGCCGCCACTCGCAGGTCCTGTTCCCCGGCACCTTGATGGATCAGCCCGCGCACCGCATCGTCGACATAAAACAACTCATGGATCCCCGTGCGTCCGCTGTAGCCCACCTGATTGCACTGCGCACAACCCACCGGGCGCCAGGTGCCCGGCGCGGTCGGGTCCGGCTGCTTACAGTGCGGGCACAGCCGCCGCACCAAACGCTGGGCCAACACCCCCAGCAACGACGACGCCAACAGAAACGGTTCCACGCCCATGTCCACCAGGCGGTTGACCGCCGACACCGCGTCGTTGGTGTGCAGGGTGGCGAGCACCAGGTGCCCGGTCAGCGAGGCTTGCACGGCGATCTGCGCGGTTTCCAGGTCACGGATCTCACCGATCATGATGATGTCCGGGTCCTGGCGCAGGATTGCGCGCAGGGCCAGGGCGAAGGTCATGTCGATCTTGGCGTTGACCTGGATCTGGCTGATGCCCGGCAGGTCGTACTCCACCGGGTCTTCCACGGTGAGGATATTGCGCGTGCTGGCGTCCAACCGCGCCAGGGCGGCGTAGAGGCTGGTGGTTTTGCCGCTGCCGGTGGGGCCGGTCACCAACACGATGCCGTGGGGTTGGCGGATCAGCGTATCGAGGCGCGCCAGCAACTGCGGGTCCATGCCCAGGGTTTCCAACTGCAAGCGCCCAGCCTGTTTGTCGAGCAGGCGCATCACCACGCGCTCGCCGTGGCCGGTCGGCACCGTCGACACGCGGATATCAATCGGCCGCCCGGCCACGCGCAGGGCGATACGGCCGTCCTGAGGCAGGCGTTTCTCGGCGATGTCCAGCTGCGCCATGATCTTGATCCGCGACACCAACGCGCCGTGCAACGCCTTGCGCGGCGACACCACATCGCGCAGGGTGCCGTCGACGCGGTAGCGCACCACCGAGTGGCTTTCATAGGGTTCGATATGAATATCGCTGGCCTCGTCCCGCGCAGCCTGGGTCAGCAAGGCGTTGATCATGCGGATCACCGGCGCGCCGTCCTGGGTGTCGAGCAGGTCGGTGATCTCGGGGATGGCCTGCATCAGGCGGTCGAGGTCGACTTCGTTTTCCGCCGCGCCCACCACAGCGGCGGCGCTGCCGGTGTCGGCGTAGGCCGTGGCGAGCAGGCCGTCCAGTTCGTCGTCGCGCACCTGCTCCACGGGCGACTCGCCGAACTGGCGGCGCGCTTCACCGATGGCCCAACCGGGTGTCGAGGGGCACACGGTGAGCAACATGCCGCTGTCGCCGTGGCGCAGCAGGATGCGTTGGGCCTTGGCCCAGGCGTAAGGGAGAAGGCTCACAAGGCATCTTCCTGACCGAGCACGGTGCAAATGTGGGAGCGGGCTTGCCCGCGATAGCGGTGGATCAGTTTGTACGTCTGTGGCTGGCACACCCTCAGCGGGGGCAAGCCCCCTCCCACATTTGGATCTTCATTTAAATTCATGGTCGTGCGCCCACCGGCACTGCGCGGATAGCAGCCCTCGGCCCCGGTTGCGCGCCCGGAATCGCCCTCTCCACCGCCGGCAACTGCGGCGCCTGCACGTCCGGCATGGCCCAACTGTGTTCCGGTTGCAATGCGCCCTGGGCGCGGCGCATGAAGTTGTAGCGGTTCACGGTGATGCTGCGCCCGGCGCCGCTGTCGCGGATGATGTAGGGCCGCAGGAACACCATCAGGTTGGTCTTGTTGACGCTGCGCTTTTGATTGCGGAACAGCGCCCCCAGCCCGGGGATATCCGACAGCCACGGCACCGCGTCGTTGCTCTGGCTGTAGCCGTCCTGCAACAGACCGCCGAGCACCATGATCTGCCCGTCATCCAAGAGGATGCTGGTGTCGATCGCGCGCTTGTTGGTCACCGCGCCGGCACTCACGGTTGCCCGCGCATCCAGGCTGCTGACCTCTTGATAGATATCCAGCTTCACCGTGCCGCCTTCGGAAATCTGCGGGCGTACGTTGAGCTTGAGCCCGACCTCTTCGCGCGTGACGGTCTGGAACGGGTTGTTGCTGGTGCCTCCGCCGCCGGTCACATAGCTGCCGGTGACGAAGGGAATGGTCTGGCCGACGAAAATACTCGCGGCTTCGTTGTCCAGGGTCAGCAGGTTCGGCGTGGACAGCACATTGGTGCCGCCTTTGCTTTTCAACGCACGGGCCAGCACCTTGAGGTCCAGCACTTTGCCGATCCCCGGGATATCCACGGTGCCGTCCACCAGGCCGATATTCAGGCCCTTGGGCAGCACGTCGATAGTGGTTTTGCTGGCGGGGCTGCCATTGATACCAGTGCCGCCCAGGTTGACCCCGCCAAACGCGCCGTTGCCCCCCAGGTTGCCGGCCTGCCATTGCACGCCAAACTCGGTGGCGTCATCTTCCCCCACCTCGACGATGAGGCTTTCGATCACCACCTGGGCGCGGCGCTGATCGAGCATGTCGATCACCTCGCGCAGGTTGCGGTACAACGGGTCCGGCGCGGAGATCAGCAAGGTATTGGTGGTGGCGTCGGCCTGGATGGTCACCCCGCCGGCACTGAACGCGGTGTTTTGATCGCTGGCGGCGCTGGTGCCGCTGGTTGCGGTGGTGGCCGCGCCGGTTTGCCCATAGACGGGCTGCACGCCGCTGCCGGTGGGCGTGCCGCTACCGGTCTGGGCTGCGCCGCCGGCTGTCGTGTTCAGGCTGTTGCCGCCCATGGCGCTGAGCTTGTTGCGCGCTTCATCGCTGACACCCGACTCACTTTCGCCGGTCAGCAACCCACGCAATGACTGCGCCAGTTTGCCGGCCTGGGCGTTGCGCAAATACACCACATGCATATTGCTGGGGTTGCTCTGGGCGTTGTCGAGTTTGTAGATCAGGTTGCGCGCCAGCTCGGTGCGCTCGGGGCTGCCGGCGCGGATGATGATGGAGTTGGAGCGCGGGTCGCCCACCACATTGATCTTCTGGGTGGGGTCCGCGCCCTGGGTCTCCAACAGTTCGGCGACCATGGCCGCGATGTCCACGGCGATGCCGTTCTGCACCTGTACCACATCGGTGTCGATGGCACTGGGGGTGTCGATACCGCTGATGATCTGCGCGACGCGCGCGAGGTTGTCGGCGTAATCGGTGATCACGATGCTGTTATTGCCGGGGTATGCGTTGATCGGGTTGTTTGGCGACACGATCGGGCGCAGCACCGGGATCAGGTTGACCGCGTTTTCATATTGCAGGCGAAAGGTGCGGGTCTGCATGCCGCTGCTGCCGGCGCTATAGATCGGCCCGCCGAGCAGCTTGGCATCCGCCTCCGGCACCACCTGGGCCACCCCACCCACGTCCACCACGCTGAAACCCTGCATGCGCAGTGCCGCCAGCAGCATGTCGTAAGCCTGATGGGCCGGCACCTGGCCTTCGCTGACCAGGGTCAGGTTGCCTTTGACCCGAGGGTCCACCAGGAATTGCTGGCCGGTGGCACGGGACAACGCGCGCACCACAGCCTGGATATCGGCATCGACAAAGTTGAGCTGCACCGGCTGGTCCCCCAGCGGGTTGCGCACCTTCACGGTGGCCGGGGCCTGGCCACGGGCGCTGCTGGTCACCGCGTGCTTGACCGGGGGCCTGGCGGCCGGCTCGCGTTGGCGATCCAGCGCGGTTGCACCGCTACGGCGAGTGTCGGCCAAGGGCTGGCCGAGTTCGCTGTCCACCAGCAAGGGTTTGTGCGCCTCCTGGGAACTGCACGCACTGAGGGCCAGCAACAGCAGCGGCGCAACGGTGCGAAACGGGGGGACTGACCACTTCATGAAGCGTCCTTAGCGCCAAGCGCCTGATCCATGCGAACGGTCCCGGACACAGTGCCGGCCGAGTTGTCGACAGCATCCTCGGCACGTTGTAGACGCGCTTCGGACACCTCCAGAGAAAACGTGCGTACATTGCCCAGCAGCCAGCCCAGCGCCGCGTCGGCCGGGGCATTGTCGAAGGTCAGGCGCCATGCGCCGGGGTCCAGCGCCTGCAATTGGTAATGGCCGCGCAGACCGGCGCCATCAAGGGCCTGGCGCAGCGCGTTGTCGTCGGCGACCTGGGGTGCGGCGACATCCTGCAGCAACACCTGCAGGGCTTCGGCCTGGGCGCGCAGCTTGGGGGTTTCGGCCTGCCAGTAAGCGATTTTTTTCAAGGCCGGCTGCACCAGCACCAGCCAGGTCAACAGGCTGGCCAGCAGCAGCCCGGCACCGATCAGCAGGCGTTTTTCACGCTGGGCCAGACCGGCCCAGAACACCTGGGCCTGGCCGCGCACGCGCAGCCACTTATTCATCGCTGGCCTCGGCGTTCTCGACAGGTTGTGTGGGGCCGATGCTCCAGCCCTGCTCATCGCGCGTGGCGGCAAAGCCGGCCTGGGCCAACGCCGCTTGCCAATCCCCCGGCTGCGCCGGCTGACGACTGCCGACCAGCAGCGCCAAGTGCAGGCGGCCTTGCTCGAAGGTCAATTGCTCAACACTGCCGACCATAAACGGCAGCTGGTTGCCGACCAGTTGCAGCAAGGCGCTGAAACGCGGGCCGGTGTCCGTACCGCCCTGGCGCGCGGCCAATTGTTGTCGCGCCTGCTGCAAGGGGTTGAGCACCACCGGCAATTCGGGAAACGCCTGGCGCACTTGCTGGCTCATCTGCGTCTTGAGCCGTTGGCCTTCGTTAGCCTGCCGGGCAGCGTATAGGTTGAGGCCGAGGGTCCAGAGGGCGACGGCCAGCGCGACGCACGCCAGCGCCCTACCCCAGCCGGCGCCCGACGGTTGGCTTGGGCGCGCTTGCAAGCCCCAGCCGGGCAGCGCACCGCTCCAGCGCTGCGCGGGCTCCAGCGGGGGCGTCGCCAGTGGCGGCAAGCCCAGCGGATGCACCGTCGCCAGGTGCAGGCTGTCGCGACTCAGGCCGTAGCCGTCCTCTAACGCTGCGCCGCCCACCGGCAAGGCATAGGGCGCCGGATACAGACCGCGCAGCTTCAGTTGCGCCTGGCTCAACACTTGAGCCAACCGCGCCAGCCCGGCCTTGGGCACCCAGCCCACCTGCACGCGCCCATCGCTGCCCCGTGGGCCGTGAGCGACGTGCATCTGCTCCAGCGGCCCCAGCACCAGCGCCTGCGCCGCGCAGGTCACCGCTGCATGGGTTTTGCTCGGCGGCAGCGGCGGCAGCTCCAGACAGGTCAGCAGGCTGTCACGCGGGTGCAGAAAACAGTCCAAGGGCTGGCGAGTCTTGCCCAGTTCGGCCAGGCTGGCCTGCCCGTGGGCCACCACCGCGCCACGTTCAAGCCAGGCGAAGGTCACCGGGCTGTCGACACTCAGTTGGTCGAGGGGCGGCAAGCCGATACGCAGACGCTTCATGCCCCCACCCGCGACCAGATCACCTGGGGCTGGCGATTTTCCGGGCGGTGCAACAAGGCGTCGAGGGTTACCCGGCGCTGTTCGCGGCGGGTCTGGCCTTGCAGGCGAAACCACTCACTGGTGATGCCCACCAGCACCGACTCCACCGCCACCTGGGGCAAGTGCAGGCGGTTGACGAAATCGCCACGGTTGATAAACCAGCGCCCGCCGTCCCGTTCGGCCACCAGCGCCTGGGCCTGGCTCAGGCTCAACCCCGGTACCACCGCGCTGAGCACTTCGGCGCGGGCGGTGTTGCCGTTGACCCAGGTGACCCCGGGCAACACGCTGACAAACCCCTGCATGCGCTGCAACAGCAGCGGGTCGAGCCCTTCCACACTGCTCAGGTCGTCAAGGCTGCGCAGCATCGGGTACTTGGCCGGTTGGTTGGTTTGGTCATACGAGGCGATCACCCGCTGACTGATGCGGCGACTCAACGCCCCGTCAACGCCGATCAAGCCGCACAACCGTTCGAAGTTCTGCACCTGCTCGGCATCCGGCCGCCCCCGGTTGACCAGATTGCGCAGGTTGAACTTGCCCTGCTCGTCTTCCAGGCGCCCTTCAAATAGGCCTTTTTGAGCACGCGCCCACGGTTGGTCGAGACGGGTCAGCACGTCCTTCTGACGCGCCTCCCATAGCCGCTGCCGACTGTCCTCCAACGCACCAAGCAATAACCACTGGCCCTGGATACGCAATTGCTCGGCCTCCAGGCTGCGGGTGAACACGCGCTGGCGCGTCAGCAGACCGGCGGCAATCACCGCCACCACCGCCGCGATCAGCAAGGCGCTGATAATCGCCATGCCGCGCTGCTTCGCCGTCATGGGCGAATGCCGTTTCATGGCGGGCCTTACAACTGCCAGGAGCCGATATCGGCATTTACACCGTCGCCATCGGGTTGGCCGTCGGCGCCCAGGGAGAACACGTCGATTTCACCATTGGCACCCGGGTTGAGGTAGTGATACGGGTGGCCCCAAGGATCGTTGGGCAAGCGGTCGAGGTAGGCGCGCCAGTTGCTGTTCTTGGCATCCGCCGGGCGCTCCACCAGCACTTTCAGGCCCTGGTTCATGCTCGGGTAAGTGCCGTGATCGAGGCGATAGAGCTTCAGCGCCTGCATCAACCCGCCGATGTCCTGCCGGGCGGCGGTGGCGCGGGCCTGATCCGGACGGTCGAGCACTTTGGGCACCACCATTGCGGCGAGAATCCCGAGGATCACCACCACCACCATGATCTCGATCAGGGTAAAACCACGCTGGCCGCGAGGGCTGGGCAGTGGGCAGGTCAGGCGCGCGATATCCATCTCGACATTCCTTGGGGTGAGTGCGGTTCGGGGCGCAGTGTTGCAAGAAGACATGTCAGTCGTATTGAAAATCCTCGGGAGCTTCGGTCGCCAATCGGTCAACTCGCCGCGCTAGTCTGCGGGCCTGTTTCCGGGCTTGGAGAGCGCCATGCACGGCTATCGCCACGCGCAAGGTTTTACGTTGATTGAAGTGCTGGTGGCGCTGGCAATTATCGCCGTGGCCATGGCCGCTGCCGTGCGCGTGGCCGGGGTGATGACCCAGAGCAACGGGCTGTTGCGGGACAAGTCCATGGCTTTGCTCGCGGCGCAGAGTCGCCTGGCGGAGCTGCGTCTGGAGGGGCAACTGCGCAGTGGCAGAAAGACCTTCGACTGTGATCAGGGTCGCTTGAAATTACGCTGCGAGCAGACCATCGAACGTGCGGGCCCGCTGTATCAGGTGCAGGTGCAAGTACTCGACGCCAGCCGCGAGGCGCCACCGCTGGCGCGCCTGACCACCCAGGTCAGGGCCGAGTGAGCGGCGCCAGCGCCGGCGCATCCGGCAATTTGTTCATCTTGACCTGCAGGGTTTCACCGCCGCGCTCGATCTGCACCGCGTCGCCTTCAATGAGCGTCAAGCGCACCCCTGGGGCGAGGCGTTCGCCCACCTGGAAACTGCGCGGCGGGCCGTCATTGAGGCTGAGGATCGCCACCGCGCCACGGGCCCCGGCCAGCACCCCGGTGACCTTGACCTGCACCGCCGTCGGCGTGGTGGAGAACCATTGCAATGCCGGGTTATCGCTGCGCGCCGCCAGGGCCTGGGGCGTGGCAGCGGGCGTATGGGATTCGGCGGACGTGAGCAACAGCGGCGTCCACACCACCACCGCAGCCAACGCGGCCAGCAGCGCGCCGACCTGCACGCCGTGGGCTGCGCAAAGACGCAGGGAAATTGCCATGAGCGGGACCTCCTGTTTGTCCGTGCCATCAGCCTACCGCGCAATTCGCACGTTTTTATTTCACAAACACCCTGACTTACCGGGCACCGACCGATGAACCAACGCGGCTTCACCCTGATCGAGCTGATGGTGGTGCTGGTGATCATCGGCATCGCCAGTGCCGCCATCAGCCTGAGCATCAAGCCCGACCCGCTGCACCTGCTGCGCCAAGACGCCGAACGCCTGAGCCAATTGCTCCAAGTGGCCCAGGCCGAAGCCCGCGCGGACGGTCGCCCGATTACCTGGCGCGTGGACGCCAAGGGCTTTCGCTTCAGCCGCCGCAGCGACGATGGCTTGAGCCTGGACACCTTCCAGGGCGACCCTCAATTGCGTCCGCGCCCGTGGCAAAGCACCCCCATGCACATCGATATCGAGCCCCGCCAAACCCTGGTGCTTGACGCCGAATGGATCAACCCGCCGTTGCGAGTGCTGCTGTCAGACGGGCAACACCGCCTCAGCCTGCAACGGGACGCCGCCGGTGTGCTGCGCGTGGTGAGCGCACCATGAACCGCGCGCAGCAAGGCTTCACCCTGATCGAAGTGATGGTGGCGATTTTGCTGATGGCGGTGGTCAGCCTGATCGCCTGGCGCGGCCTGGACAGCGTCACCCGCGCCGATCAACACCTACAGGCAAGCACCGAACAGACCGAAGCATTACTACGGGCCTTGAACCAGCTTGAGCGCGACATCAGCCTGCGGGCCAGCGTGGAATTGAGCGTTCCGACGGACGAAACCAAGACCCCGGACGGACTGGCCGCGCTGACGGTGCGCAGCTCCGACACCAAGGGGTTCAGGCTAGAGGTGATCCGCAGCGCCGCCATCCCCGGCACTGGCCTGCAACGGGTGCGCTGGTGGCTCAAAGGCGACGACCTGTACCGCGCGGCCGCGCCGGCACGCGCGCGCTTTCCATTGCCGGCGGCCAAGGATGGGGTGCTGGTATTGAGTGGCGTCAGCGACCTGCAAGTGCGGGTATGGGAAGCCGACAAAGGCTGGCGCCAATTGAGCGGCAACCGCCGCGATGACCCTTTGGGGCTGGAGATCCGACTGGTCAGGCAGACACCTCAAGGCGTGGAACGCTATCGCCAGGTGGTGGGGCCGTTGCGGTAGCGTTTCTGCCCAGCAAGAGCAAACTTTGGGAGGGGGCTTGCCCCCGATGAGGGCGTGTCAGCTGATACAGGTATGGCTGACCCACCGCCATCGGGGGCAAGCCCCCTCCCACAGTTAAATTCCTCTCGGCCACCAACCGGTGGCTCGGTGCATTTGGCTCCGATAGCCCCTACACAGGTTTCAAAGGTTGAGCTAACTCTGTGGTGAGCGGGCTTGCCCCGCGCTGGGCTGCGAAGCGGCCCCAAACCCAGGCACCTCGGTGTGTCAGCTAAACCACATCGCCTGGGATGGGGCTGCTTCGCAGCCCAGCGCGGGGCAAGCCCGCTCACCACAGCAAGCCCCCTCCCACAGTTGGACGTGTTCAAACAGTTCAAAAGGTGGGAGGAGACTTGCCCTCCCACAGTTAAATTCCTCTGGGTCAGAAAGGGATCACCCAACACTCAACTCAGCAACACCACCCCACCCGGCAACTCCGTGCATTTGGCCCCGTAGGCATCGCGGATCAGCAGGGCCACACCGGCCAGTTGCTGCAAGCTGAAACGCGCCTGCACGCGGCGCTGGCCGAGTTGTTTGTTGAGCAGCACCAGCATGCCCGGCCGGTAGCGGTTGATCTCATCGACCACAGTGGCCAGGGTGGCGTTGTTGAACACCAGCACCTGCTCGCGCCAGGCCACCACGGCCTGGGTGTCCACCGTCTGGGGTTCGCCCAGGCCGGCGGCGCCATAGGTGAGCTGCAGGCCGCTGTCCAGGCGCACGTTACGTCCGCCGACGTCCACCGACAACGCGCCGTCCAGGCAGGTCACGCAGACATTGTGGTCGGTGTGCCGCACATTGAAACGCGCCTGCGCCGCGCTGATCCAGCCGGCACCGGCCTGGACCTTGAGCGGCTGCGCGGCGCGGGCGATGACTTCCACTTCGCCTTCAAGCAATTCGATGCCCTGCCCGACCCGGCTGATGCGGGTCTGGGTGTTGAGTTCCAGGCTCACCCCGTCACTCAAGGCCACGTGCCGTTGCTCGCCGACGTCGGTGCGGTAATCCGCCGTCAACCCAGCCAACCCGCCGGGCACGCCGACATGCACCATAAACGCCGCCGCCGACGCCGCCAGCGCGCCGCCGAGAAACGCACGGCGCCCCATAGACCGTGGGCGCTCGGCCTGCTCGGCGGCCACGCGTAATTGCTGCCACAACCCTTTGGCCTGTTCAAATGCCTGGGCATGCGCAGGGCTCTGGGCGCACCACGCTTTGAGCGCTTTGGCATCGGCCACGGTGGCGCGGCCCGAGGTCAGCAGGACCAGCCAGTCGCGGGCTTCATCGTGCAAAGGTTCGGCAGGCGTTTGCCGGGCGGTGGGAAAGCGGAAAATATTCAAGCGCGCACATACTCACGGTTTTATCAGGGACTCAACACTAAGACGGTTTTCCGGCGCCGGGACCGAACCGCTGAATCGCTTTTCTTTCCAGGCGCTTGGCACAGTGGCCGAGGGCAGCCTTGATTTCTTTCTCGACCATGCGCGTGGAAATGCCGAAACGCTGGGAGATTTCCAGGTGCGGCGCCTCCTCCAAGCGCGCCGCGATAAGGATCTTGCGGCGCCGCGCCGGCAGCTCGTAGAGGGCCTTGACCAGGGACTGGATTTCTTTCTGGCCGCCCACCACCCGCAACGGGTCCTGGGCTTCATCGGCACTTTGCAACAGTTCTTCCACCTCGCTGCCGGTAAGCAGGCGCGCATCCGCCTGACGACGGTCGGCGGCGATATTCAAGGCCATGCGGTACAGATAAGCATTGGGTTGCGCCAGGTTGGGCGGCACTTGCATGCGGTCCACCCGCAGGTAGGTTTCGTGCAGCACGTCGTTGGCCAGGTCCTCCGAGCCCAGGCGCTTGCGCAGGCGGACTTTGAAGTCCTCATAGGAGGCCAGGAACAAGCTGACCATCGTGCTGTGCCCGGTATCTTTCATCCGCTCCAGGCTCCTTTTGCTGCTGTGCATTCCATGCGTGTTCCTGTTGTGTCGGGCATTAAAAGCAACGTTACCGGTTGGCGCAGCGAACTGGGCGCCGGGCGCTCGACCCGGGTAGCGGCCAGGCTGCGAACCAGAGCGTCATCGCGTTGTTCATCACCGGTGGAGCTGACCAGCCGGCTGTGTTCGATCAGGCCATCGCGGTTGACCCACACCTGCACCAGCGCACGAAAACTGCCGGGGCGGGTCAGGGGCGAACGGCACAGGCTGGCCTCGATGGCCTGTTGCAAGGCCGTGGCATAACTGTTGTTGATCCGCGCCGCCTGACGCGCCGCCGCGCCTTGGGTGGGCGTCGGCGGGCTGATCTCGGGGATCTGCAAGGTAAACGCATCGCTGCGTGCATAACGGGCCATCAGGCCACTCCCTGTCAGCAACATCGCCAGTGCGTCCTGCGCGGTGAAACGCCCGCGCACCGCGATGGAACGCCGGCCCCGCGTCAACTCGCGGTCCACCAGCACCGCCATGCCGGTGGCGCGGCTGTAGGCTTGCAGGGCGTGTTCCAGGTCCTGCGCCGGCAGGTTCAGTGTCAGCAGCGGCGCATCGGCCTGGGCCACGCCGCCACCGGCCAGCAGGCAAAGCAAGGCCAGGGCGCATACGGCGCGCCGCCAGGCCCTTTGTTCACCCCACGCTTTGCCTCGCTGCACGGTCGACGCGCCCTAGAAAACCGTCATCCTGAGGCCAGTTTATGAACCTGATGTTACGGTCAAAGCAAAAAAAACATCACGGTGACGTAAGGCGCGCTGCACTAGACTGGCGAGCGTGAAAGCCATTGCCCACGACCCGCCAGGAGGCCCTCGATGAAACGCTTGATGTGCATTGCCAGCCTGTTGCTGTGCGCCACACTTGCCTCACTTGCCCACGCCGCCGCCCCCCCAGCCAATGGCTGCGCCGAGGTAACGGTGGATGGGTATAAAGCGCCCGACTATGCCTGCTTGAGCCAGCAGATGGGCAACGACACACGGGCGGCCAAGGCGGCCAGCAAGAACCGTGAAGCGCAGAACATCGGGGTGGATAAACGGCCGCCGAACAAAGTGGGCCTGGCCACCCCGGCAGCGACCAGCGTGCGCATGGGCAATACCTTCGGCACCTCGGGCAAACCACAGCGGCCTTGAATTATTCGATAACTGTTTGAGCCAATCAGACCCCCTGTGGCAGGGGGTCTAGAGGGGTTGGCAGATTGAGTTTCAAGCCGCGTGGCTTTCCTTTTTCAAGCTGTCCATATCGATCACGAAGCGGTACTTCACGTCGCCCTTGAGCATGCGCTCATAGGCTTCATTGATGCCCTGGATGTCGATCATTTCCACGTCCGAGACAATCCCATGCTTGGCACAGAAGTCCAGCATGTCCTGGGTTTCCTGGATACCGCCGATCAGCGAACCGGCCAGGCTGCGGCGTTTAAAGATCAGGTTGAAGACCGTCGGCGACGGGTGCGGGCTGTCGGGGGCACCGACCAGGGTCATGGTGCCGTCGCGCTTGAGCAGGTTGAGGAACGCATCGAGGTTATGCGGCGCGGCTACGGTGTTGAGGATGAAGTCCAGGCTGTTGGCCACGGCGGCCATTTCGTCCGGGTTCTTCGACACCACCACTTGGTCGGCACCCAGGCGCAGGCCGTCTTCGCGCTTGTTCGGCGAGGTGGTGAACAAAGTCACATGGGCGCCCATGGCATGGGCAATTTTCACTGCCATATGGCCGAGGCCACCAAGGCCGACCACGCCGACTTTTTTGCCCGGCCCAACCTTCCAGTGATGCAACGGCGAATAGGTGGTGATGCCGGCGCACAGTAGCGGCGCCACGGCGGCCAGGTTGCTGGCATCGTGGGAGATGCGCAGCACGAATTTCTCCTTGACCACGATGTTGTCCGAGTACCCGCCATAGGTGTTTTCACCACCGAACACCGGGCCATTGTAGGTGCCGGTAAAGCCGTTCTCGCAGTACTGCTCCTCGCCCTCGGCGCACGATGCACAGTGCTGGCAGCTGTCGACCATGCAACCGACGCCCGCCAGGTCGCCGACTTTGAAATTCTTCACATTGGCGCCCACCGCCGTCACGCGGCCGACAATTTCGTGGCCGGGTACCGAAGGGTAAAGGGTGTTGTTCCATTCGTTGCGCGCGGTGTGCAAATCGGAGTGGCACACGCCGCAATAGAGGATGTCGATCTGAACATCGTCCGCCCCTGGCGCGCGGCGCTCGAAGGTAAAGGGCTTGAGCGAATCCTTGGAGTCCCGAGCGGCGTAGCTGTAAGTCTTGGCCATTTCGTTCACCTATGTGATCTGACGTTGGAGGTCAGTGGACTAGCATAGACGCTGAAACGTTCAACCGAGCACGCCCGTACAATTCCCCCTGCGCACCGGCGCCTAACCTCACGGCTTTCGATCATCTAGAACGCTGGAGAATGGGCATGGTTAACAAAGCAATCAGGGCAAGCCTGGCAGTCACGCTGCTGGCCGGCGCAATGATGGGCAACGCATTCGCGGCGACACCAAGCGTGGCCGTAGCGCCGCAATATGACACCAGCCACGTGTACGTCGCCCCGGCGGATGTGGATCGGTTTGCCCAGAGCTTTCTCGCCACCTTCGGCGGGAAAAGCACGCTCCAGGTGGTGGTAAACGTGTTGCCGGTGCCGAGCAGCACCACTTCGCAATTGCTGCAGACGCCGGCCGGCACCGTGTCGCTGTTCGGCTTTACCACGCCGATCCCGCACCCCTTCGGCCAGGAACGCAACGGTTATCTGGTCAAGGACATGGACGTGGCGCTCAAGGCCGCGCGGGCAAACGGCGCGGCGGTGATCGTCAGCGACTTCCCCGACCCCATCGGCCGCGACGCCGTGGTGCAGTGGCCAGGCGGTGTGAACATGCAGCTTTACTGGCACACCAAGACCCCGGACTACGCCGCGTTCCAGACCGTGCCGGAAAACCGCGTGTACCTGTCCGCCGACCGCGCCGATGAGTTCATCAAAGCCTTCCTGGGGTTTTCCCACGGCAAAGTTCTGGGTGATGACAAACACGCACCCGGCGTAGAGGTGGGCCAGGCCAACGGCACCTACCGTCGCGTGGACATCGAGTCGCCGTTCGGGCGCATGGCGGTGCTGGTCACCAACGGTCAACTGCCCTACCCGTTCGGGCATGAAACCACCGGCTATCAAGTCGCCGACCTGAGCGCCACCCTGGGCAAGGCCACCGGTTCCGGCGCGAAGGTGCTGGTGCCGACGTTCGACGGCAAAGGCCGGCGCAGCGCACTGGTTGAATTCCCGGGTGGCTACGTCGCCGAGATTCACCAACTCAACGCGGCCCAATGATTCGTCGTACGGGCTGGAGCCTGGCCGTGCTGTGGCCGCTGCTGGTCGGCAGCGTCCACGCCGACCCGCAGCCGGCGCGCCCGACGATCAAGACCAATCGCTGGCAGGAAGACTGGTCGGTACTCAAGGATCCGGCGCTGCGCACGCAGCCGCTGGACAACCTGAAGTACATACCCTTGTCCAGCGCCAACCCGTTCACCTACCTGTCGTTGGGCGCGACGCTGCGCGAACGCTTCGAGATGAACGACGCCAGCGGTTTCGGTGTGAAGAACGTGGCCCGCGATCGCTATTTGATCCAGCGCTTTCAGGTACACGCCGACCTGCACCTGAACGAACACTGGCGACTGTTCACCCAGCTTGAAGATGTGCGGGCCTACGACAAAACCACAGTGGGCGGGGCCGACCAGAACCGCGTTGACTTGCGCCTGGCGTTCGCCGAATACGTGAAGCGCTTCGACAGCGGTACCCTGAAAGCTCGCGTAGGGCGCCAGGACTTTGCCTTCGACCTGCAGCGTTTTATCTCATCGCGGGACGGGCCGAATGTGCGCCAGTCGTTCGATGCGCTGTGGGCCGACTGGGAGACGGCGGACTGGCGTTTTATCGGCCTCGCCAGCCAACCGGTGCAGTACCAGGACGGCCGGCACTTCGACGACAAGTCCAACAGCGACGCGCGCTTTCACTTACTCCGGGTGGAGCGCCTGGTGGGCGGCAAGAATGAGCTGTCGGCCTATTACGGCGTGTACGAACGCAGCTCCGCGCACTACCTGGACGCGGACGGCAACGAAACCCGCCACCTGGTCGACGCACGCCTGGGCGGCGCGGCCATGGGGTTTGACTGGGACATCGAAGGGATGCTGCAAAGCGGCGCGGTGGGCAGCAAGGATATTCGCGCCTGGGCCGGTGGCAGCCGCACTGGCTACACGTTCGACAGCCTGGCCTGGAAACCGCGCATCGGTCTGCAACTGGACATCGCCTCGGGCGACCGCAAGAGCGGTGACGGCACGCTCGGTACGTTCAACCCGCTGTTCCCCAATGGCTATTATTTTTCCCTGGCCGGCTACACCGGGTACAGCAACCTGATCCACGTCAAGCCGTCCATCACCGTCAAGCCGATCGACAAGCTCAGCGTGCAAACCGCCATCGGCTTGCTCTGGCGCCAGACCACCGAGGACGCGGTCTACACTCAGCCCAACCTGCCGGTCGCCGGCACTGCGGGCCAGGGCGAGCGTTGGACCGGGGCCTATGCACAACTGCGCACCGACTATGCCTTTACCGGCAACCTCAGCGGCGCCGTGGAGGCGGTGCATTATCAGGTCGGGCAAACCCTGCGCGACGCCGGTGGCGATGACAGCAACTACCTGGGGGTCGAACTCAAGTTCAGTTGGTGACCCTCAAGCAAGCACAGGCGTACAAGCCGCCCATTCGCTTTACCCCAATAGTGACGGTTTTCACCCACCCAGGAGTTTTCCATGAGCACATTCGTTGCCAAAGACGGTACCCAGATCTACTACAAGGATTGGGGCAGCGGTAAGCCCGTGTTGTTCAGCCATGGCTGGCCACTGGATGCCGATATGTGGGAATACCAGATGGAATACCTCAGCAGTCGCGGCTACCGCACCATCGCCTTCGACCGCCGTGGTTTCGGCCGCTCCGACCAGCCGTGGACCGGCAACGACTACAACACCTTCGCCGATGACATCGCGCAACTGATCGAACACCTGGACCTGCGCGACGTGACGCTGGTCGGTTTCTCCATGGGCGGCGGCGACGTAGCGCGCTACATCGGGCGCCACGGCAGCGCACGGGTTGCCGGCCTGGTGTTGCTGGGTGCGGTCACGCCGATTTTCGGCCAGGCTGCGGATTACCCGCAGGGCGTGCCGGCTGAAGTGTTCGACGGAATCAAGGCCGGCCTGCTCAAGGATCGCGCGCAATTTATCGCGGACTTCAACACGCCGTTCTTCGGCCTGAACAAAGGCCAGACCGTCTCCGACGGCGTGCTGTCGCAGACCCTGCAGATCGCCATGCTGGCGTCCCTCAAGTCGACCGTGGACTGCGTCAGCGCGTTCTCGCAAACCGACTTCCGCGCAGACATGGCCAAGGTCGATGTACCGACCCTGGTGATCCACGGCGACGGTGACCAGATCGTGCCGTTCGAAACCACCGGCAAGGTGGCCGCCGAGATGATCAAGGGCGCCGAGCTGAAGGTGTACAAAGACGCCCCCCACGGTTTTGCCGTGACCCACGCCCAGGCACTCAATGAAGACCTGCTGGCATTCCTGAGCCGCTGAAACACCCTCTCGTTTTGGCCGGGCTTGCCCGGCCTTTTTTTGCTCAAGAGAAACGCTGGCCCACCACCAACCGCCCAGGCCCGGCGATCAGAAGACTGGTGAAGATGATCAGCAGCAGCCAGCCGAATTGGCCCTCCAATAGCGTCCACTCCGGATGCACCACCAGCATGGCGATCACTAAAACGGCAATGATCGGCAGGCACGCCAGACGCACCAGCACCCCGGCCACGATCAGCAGCGGGCACAGCACCTCGGCGAAAATCGCCAGCCCGAGGGTCACGTGGGCACCGAGGTGGAACGGGTCTTCGATAAGCGTCAGTTGTTCCCTGTAGTGCAGCACCTTGGGCAAACCATGCACCCACAGCAGAAACAGCGCCCCGCTCACGCGCAAAAAGAGCAACCCGAAGTCCTGGTTTTTGCCGTCATTCATATATGCTTCCTGTTCGTTGGCCTTTTGGTGCCACCGATGGTGCGGGCAGATGCACACCCACGCTTGCAGCCTTGTGCTGACCTGCTCACCGTCGCGCGCTGAACCGCCGGCCGCTTGGCGCGGTCCCACCCCATACGCTCATCGCTGCAGGAACGTTCGAATGACACTCCCAAAAGAAATGACCTTGATCGAAATCACCACCCCCGGTGGCCCCGAGGTGCTGCAACCGCGTCAGGCGGCGGTGCCGGAGGCTGGCCCCGGTGAGATTCTGATTCGTGTGCACGCCGCCGGGGTCAATCGCCCCGACGCTCTGCAACGCGCCGGCAAGTACCCGATGAAACCGGGCATGAGCCCGATCCCCGGGCTGGAAGTGGCTGGGGAAGTAGTGGCGCTGGGCGACGGCGTTAGCGAATACGCCATCGGCGACAAGGTCTGTGCGCTGACCAACGGCGGCGGTTATGCGCAGTTCTGCGCGGTTCCGGCCGGCCAGGCGTTGCCGATCCCCGAAGGCATGGACTGGATCCAGGCCGCCGCCGTACCGGAAACCTTCTTCACCGTCTGGGCCAACCTGTTCGGCCTGGGCGATGCCCATACCGGCCAGCGCGTGCTGATTCACGGCGGCACCAGCGGTATCGGCACCACCGCGCTGATGCTGTGCCGCGAGTTTGGCATCCAGGCGTTCGCTACCGCCGGCAGCGCCGACAAATGCGCGGCCATCGCCAAACTCGGCGCCGAACCGATCAATTACCGCGAGCAGGACTTCGCCGATGTCATCGCCCAACAGACCGACGGCCATGGCGTAGATGTGATCCTCGACATCATGGGCGCCTCGTACCTGAACAATAACCTCAAGTCCCTGGCCATGGACGGGCACCTGGTGATGCTCGGCTTCCTCGGCGGCGGCAAAGCCCATGACGTGGATCTGCTGAGCATCCTCGCCAAACGCGCGGTGATTACCGGTTCCCTGCTGCGCGCACGCACCGGCGCGGAAAAAGCCGCCATCGCCGAGCAACTGCGCGAGTACATCTGGCCGGTCCTCACCGCCGGGCGCTGCCTGCCGATCATCGACAAGGTCTACCCCTACACCGACGCCGCCCAGGCCCATGCGCGGATGGAAGGCGGCGATCATATCGGCAAGATTGTGTTGCAGGTCGCCTGATTCAAAAACACTACAAACCAATGTGGGAGGGGGCTTGCTCCCGATAGAGGTGGGTCAGTCAATGATGCTGTGACTGTCCTATCGCTATCGGGGGCAAGCCCCCTCCCACATTGTCCGCGTGATTATCTGAGGTAGGTGGGGTAGTCGATATAGCCCGCCTCACCGCCACCGTACATCCCCTCTTCCCGCAGCGGGTTCAACGGCCAGCCATTGAACAGGCGCTGGGGCAGGTCCGGGTTGGCGATAAAAGGCCGACCGAACGCGATCAAATCCGCCAACCCCGCCTGCACCAGACGCTCGCCGCGTTCGGCGGTGTAGCGCCCGGCGTAGATGATGCGGCCGCTGAAGGTGCTGCGTACCGCTTCGCGGAAGCTGTCGGGCAGGTCCGGCGCGTTGTCCCAGTCGGCTTCGGCGATGGACACATAGGCAATCCCCGATTCTTCCAGCACCTTGATCGCTTCGATGTAGGTGTGATGGGGGTCTTCTTCTACCAGGCCGATGTACACGCGGTCCTGATCGGTGCCGCTGAACAGCGGCGAAAAACGCACGCCCAGGCGTTCCGGGCCGACCACTTTGCACACCGCTTCGACAATCTCGCGCAGGAAGCGCAGGCGGTTGTGCAGCGAGCCGCCGTATTGGTCGTCGCGGGTGTTGGAATGGGCCGAGATGAACTGGTTGACCAGGTAACCGTTGGCCGAGTGGATCTCCACGCCGTCGAAGCCGGCGTCCAGCGCATTGCGGGCCGCTTGGGCGTACTGCGCGACTAATTCTTCGATTTCCAGCGTGCTCAAGGCGCGCGGCACCGGCGGTTGCTTCAGCTCGCCGACGCCCGGGCCGGTCTGGATAAAGGCTTTGGCCTGCAAGGCCGGGAGCGCGGAGGGTGCCACCGGTGCCGCACCGTCCGGTTGTAAGGCGTTATGGGATACGCGGCCCACATGCCACAGCTGGGCAAAGATCACCCCGCCGTCGGCGTGCACCGCATCGGTGACTTTGCGCCAGCCATCGATCTGGGCTGGTGAGTAGATACCCGGCGTCCAGGCATAGCCCTGTCCGCGCGGTTCGATCTGGGTGCCTTCGCTGACCATAAAGCCGGCGCTGGCACGCTGGCGGTAATACTCGGCCATCAGCGCGGTGGGGATGTCGCCCGGTTGCGCGCTGCGCTGGCGGGTCAGGGGCGGCAGCACGACGCGGTTGTTCAAGGTGTGATGCCCGAGTTTTACCGGGGTGTTCAAGAGACTGTCAGTCATTGCGTTATTCCAAATTCGAGGCGAACAAAAGCATTGGCGACTCGTTGGAGTCGCCAATGAATACAGCGCAGGGGGGTTAACTTAAGCGGTGAGTTTCAGCAGGGCCTTGGCCACATCGGCAGAGCTGGCCGGGTTCTGGCCGGTGATCAACAGCCCGTCCTCAAGCACGAAGGACGACCAGTCGGCGCCCTTCTGGTAGTGGCCGCCGAGCTTCTTGAACTCATCTTCAATCAAGAACGGCACCACTTCGGTCAGGCCCACGGCAGCTTCTTCGGAGTTGGAGAAACCGGTGACGCGACGGCCCTTGACCAGCGGCTCGCCATTGACCGCCTTGACGTGGCGCAACGCCCCCGGTGCGTGGCAGACAAAACCGATGGGCTTGCCGGCGCGCTCGAAGGCCTCGATCAGTGCGATGGAGGTCGGCGACTCCGCCAGGTCCCACAACGGGCCGTGGCCGCCTGGGTAGAACACCGTGTCGAAATCGGCGGCGTTCACCGAATCCAGCTTGACCGTATTGGCCAGCGCCTGTTGCGCGGCCGGGTCGGCGGCGAAACGGCGGGTCTGTTCGGTTTGCGCATCCGGTGCATCGCTGACCGGGTCCAGCGGCGGCTGGCCACCGGCTGGGGATGCCAGCACCAGCTCGGCGCCGGCGTCCTTGAACACGTAATACGGCGCGGCAAACTCTTCGAGCCAGAAGCCAGTCTTGCGCCCGGTATCGCCGAGCTGGTCGTGAGAGGTCAGTACCATTAATACTTTCATTTTCCAGTGCCTCGATCGGTGTGAATGTCAGTGTGTTCGGGGCCGCCCAACAGGTGCTGGGTCAACCCGAGCGCCGCGTCGAACGGCGCCGATGTACGGGTGATTTTGCTCATGACGCTGCTGCCCAACCACAACGCATAAAGACGCTGGGCCAGGTGCTGCGGGTGCTGCGTAAAGCTGAGGGAGCCGTCGTCGATGCCACGTTGCAGCGCCACCCCTAGTAAATCGATGGTGCGCGACGTACCGCGTTGCAACGCCAGACGCATCGGCTCTGAAAGGTCTGACACCTCGGCACCGAGTTTGACGGCAAGGCATTTGCCCGCATCGGTGCAGCCGGTCTGGTTGTCGATCCAGGCTTGCCAATAACGCATCAATTTGGCGTGCTGGCTCAGCCCCGGCTGATCGAACAGTTGCTGCATGCCCAGTACGTAATGGTCGAAGTAGGTGTCGAGCAACACCACGCCGAACGCGTCCTTGGAATCGAAGTAGTGATAGAACGAGCCTTTGGGCACATCGGCGGCCTGCAGGATTTCGGTCAGCCCAACCGCGGAAAAACCCTTGCGCCCGACAATCGCTTGCGCGGTTTGCAGAATCGTCTGGCGTGCGTCTTTACTGGGGTTGCTCATGCTTCACTCCTGCCGATTAGACCAGTCGTCTAGTGCGTGGAGCCATGGTAGGAGGCAGGCCGGATGCCCACAATGTCAGATCCGCAAGGATTCCGGACATGCTATCCACGCCAGTTGCCGTTTACTCGGTACACGCCGACAATCCCCCCTCACGCGCCCCTTGGAGAATGACGATGCACAGCGTTGCGCTGATGGTCTACCCGAACTTCCAGTCCCTGAGCCTCAGCCTGGGTTCGGTGTTCGAGTGCGCGAACCTGATGCGCGGCGAGCCGGCCTATGAGTTTCACTTGGTATCGGAAAGCGGCGGCGCGGTGATGACGTCCCAGGGCTTTTCGGTGAACACCTCGCCGATTCGCCCCCAGGGCTACGACACGCTGATCGTCAGCGGTTATCTGGAATTCCGCCTGCCGGAAGCCAACCTGCTGGACATGGTCAAGGCCGCGTCCGCGCAATCACGGCGCGTGGCCTCGCTGTGCATGGGCATCTTCGTGCTGGCCGAGGCCGGCCTGCTGGCGGGCAAGCGCACCACCACCCACTGGATTCACGCGCCGGCCTTTCGCAAGCGCTACCCGGACATCCGCCTGGAAGACGACAAACTGTTTGTGGTGGACGGCCAGGTCTGGACCGGCGCCGGCATGAGCGCTGGCGTCGACATGGCCTTGGCCATGGTGGAAAACGACTTGGGCAGCGACCTCGCCCGGCGCATCGCACGCAAACTAGTGATCGCCCAGCGCCGTGGCAGCGAGCAGTCACAACTGTCGGCGCTGCTGGAACTGGACCCCAAATCCGACCGCGTGCAGTTGGCCCTGGCCTACGCCCGCGAGAACCTGACCCATGACCTCTCCGTGGAGGCATTGGCCGATGTGGCGCGGTTGAGCCCGCGCCAGTTCAGCCGAGTGTTCCGCGAGGAAACCGGGCAAACCCCGGCCAAGGCCATCGAAGCCCTGCGGGTGGAAGCCGCGCGGGCGCTGATGGAAACCAGCCGGCACCCGGTGGAAGTGGTGGCCCGCGAGACCGGTTTCGGTGATCGCGAGCGCATGCGCCAGGCGTTTCTACGGGCGTTCGGCCAGCCGCCCCAGGCGATGCAACAGGCGTTTAATGCAGCGCCGCTCGGGTAATCAAAAAGCTCAGCAGTTGCGGGTCGTCATCCAGCTCAAGCATCTGCACTGGGCGTGGCAGGTTATCCAGCACCGTGCGCCAGAACGCCTGTGACACTTCATCCTGATCATAAAAGCGCACCAGCCAATTTGTCTGGCCGCTGCAGAGCACCTGGTTGGCAATGGCGCGGCCGATGCCTTTGCGGCGGTAGCGCTTGAGAATAAACAGGTCAGCCAGCTCCAGCGCGTCGATGCCGGGCAGCTCGCTGTCTTCGATCAGCAGGAAGCCGGCGATATAGCCGTCCACCAACAGCAGGTTGGCGCTCCAACGCGGGTCTTGCCAATAGCGGGCCAAGTGTTCGTCGTGAATGTAAAAACGGCCATCGGCCTCGACATCTTCCTGCTCCCAGTCCGACGACTCGTAGGCGTAGTACTGGTAGAGATTGCGGATCAACTCGGCCTCTTCGGGGCCGGTCTGGATCAATTCCACGGTGGTTTCAGGCATAGGGCGCTCAGTCAGAAAAAAACAGGGCGCCATTGTTCACAAAACCCCGGCAGGGGCCAAGCGCGCGGCGAACCTTTCTGCTGGCTGAACGGATCGCAGTTAGCCATGGCCTCGGCCAAATTCTTGAAACATTTCGAATAGACTTCGCCGGTTCGCCACTTTTTCAAGGACACGCACTTTGACCAACGTCTGTACCGCCGGCCTGGATGTAGGCTTCGCCTCTCTGGATTACTTGCAGATTTTCATCCTGGGCGTGATCCAGGGCATTACCGAGCTGCTGCCGGTGTCCTCCACAGCCCATATGCGCGTGGTACCCGCCCTGCTCGGCTGGCAAGACCCCGGCTCGGCGTTCTCCGCCGCCATGCAGTTGGCGGCGCTGGCGGCGGTGGTCAGCTACTTCTGGCGCGATGTGCGCCAGGTGGTCAGCGGCAGCATCGGTGCAGTACGCCAGGGCGACTACGACAGCCCGTGGTTCAAGCTGGCGGTGGCGATTGTGCTGGCGACGGTGCCGATCTGCATCGCCGGATTGGCGTTGTCCTCGACCCTGAACGCCTGCAACTCGCCGCTGCGCGGACTGATGGTGATCGGGATTTCCTGTGTGGTGATGGCGGTGCTACTGGCGGCGGCCGAGCTGCGAGCCCGGCATACCCGTGAGGTCAGCCAGATGCGCCTGCGGGATGCGCTGATCGTCGGTGTCGCGCAGATTGGCGCGTTGATTCCGGGCGTATCGCGTTCCGGCTCGACCCTCACTGCGGCGCTGTTCCTCAACTTCAAACGCGAAGAAGCCGCGCGCTTTTCCTTCCTGCTGGGCCTGCCGGCCATCGCCCTGGCGGGGTTGAAGGAGCTGTGGGTGCTGCTGCACGCCGAGCTGCCTGCCCATGCCTGGCCGCATTTGCTGTTCGGGCTGGTGGTGGCCAGTGTCTCGGCCTTCTTCGCGATCTGGGGCCTGATGAAATTCCTGGAGCGGTTCTCCACCTGGCCCTTCGTGATCTACCGCGCGCTGCTGGGGGTGTTCCTGATTGTGGCCGTCAGCACCGGGCTGCTGAGTTGATATAAAACCCGTCTCAACCCGGCATAAATCTTATGTGGGAGGGGCTTGCCCCCGATGGCGGTGGATCAGCTAAGTAGATGTCAACTGACACTCCGCTATCGGGGCAAGGGTATCTACGTAACCTTTCAGCCCCTGACAAATCTCCCTGTGGCGAGCGGGCTTGTCCCGCGTTGGGCTGCGCAGCAGCCCCAGCCAAGAAGATCGCGGTGTATCAGACACTCTGTAGAGGCTGGTTTTGGGGCTGCTGCGCAGCCCAGCGCGGGACAAGCCCGCTCACCACGACAGCCCTATCCGCCGCGCTTTTAGCGTTGAGCCAACGTTGTGTAGGTACCTACGGCTATCGGGGGCAAGCCCCCTCCCACATTTATGCACCGCAAAAATCTGCAGCATTCAGCCCGAACCGACTCATCTTGTTGTACAGACCGCCCCGGGACACGTTCAGTCGCCGGGCGGTCAGGCGGATGTTGCCGCCGGTGCTTTTGAGAGCGGTGACGATGGCATGCCTTTCGTGGCTGCTCAGGTCCTGGCCCCTGTAACGGTAGGAGCGGCTTGCCCTCCTACCGTGTTGGCCTTCAGTCCAGATCACTCGCGTCATGGCGCTCGGGCAATTGTGCATCGCCCGAGACCCGATTCACTCGCCGCCCACGTTGCACCGCCGGGCGCGCATCAATGGCGTCCGCCCAACGCAGCACATGTTTGTATTCATGCACCGACAGAAACTCCGCTGCCTCATACAGACGACCTTTCACCAATCCGCCATACCAAGGCCAAATGGCGATATCGGCGATGGTGTATTGATCGCCGGCGATGTACTCGCTCACCGCCAGGCGCTTGTCGAGCACGTCCAGTTGACGCTTGGTTTCCATGGCGAAACGGTTGATCGGGTATTCCATCTTGCTCGGCGCGTAGGCATAGAAATGCCCGAAGCCACCGCCCAGGTACGGCGCGCTGCCCATCTGCCAGAACAACCACGACAGGCATTCAGCCCGCGCCGCAGGCTCAGAGGGAAAGAACGCGCCGAATTTCTCGGCCAGGTACTGCAGGATCGCGCCGGACTCGAACACGCGAATGGGCTCGGGGCCGCTGCGGTCCATCAGCGCCGGGATCTTGGAATTGGGGTTGACCTCGACAAAGCCACTGCCGAACTGATCGCCGTCACCGATCTTGATCAGCCAGGCGTCGTATTCCGCGCCGCTGTGCCCCAGGGCCAGCAACTCTTCCAGCAGGATGGTGACCTTCTGCCCATTGGGCGTGGCCAGGGAATACAACTGCAGCGGGTGCTTGCCCACCGGCAGTGCCTTGTCATGGGTCGCGCCGGCAATCGGCCGATTGATACTGGCGAAGGTGCCGCCGCTTTCAGTGTCCCAGGTCCAGACTTTAGGGGGTACGTAGTCGGTCATGCTTACGGCTCCAGAGGCATTGGCTATCAACTGAGCGCGTCAGACTAAACCAAAGACCGGGGGTGCGTCACACTCCCCTGCGCGTTATGCACGGGCACCCGCACACGCACTGCGATCAACAATGCAGCCAGTAACATCAAAATACCCGCGCCCAGAAATACGCCGCCGATACCCGTGGCACTGAACATTGCGCCCCCGCCAGCGGCGCCCGCCGCGATTGCCGATTGCACCGACGCCACCACCATGCCACCGGCACTTTCCGCCTGATCGGGAACCGCACGGGCCACCCAGTTCGACCACGCCACTGGCACGCCACCGAAGGCCATCCCCCACAGCGCCAGCAGCATCGCTTGACCAGGCAATGACGCGGGCAGCAACACCAGGGCCAACGCCGCTACCCCCACCAATACCGGCATCAGCACCAACGTGCCGCGCGGGTTACGTACCAGCAACCCGCCGGCCAGCAGCGTACCGACGAAATTCGCCGCGCCGAACCCCAGCAACATCAGCGCCAGGCCCTGGGTCCCGACGCCCGTGGTGCTTTCCAGAAACGGTCGGATATAGGTGAACAGCGCAAAATGCGCGGTATGCACCAGCACGCAGCCGAACATGCCGATGGCAATGCCCGGGCGCAACAGCACTTCCAATACGGTGCGCAGGCGCGCCGTGCCATTGGGGGCCAGGCGTGGCAGTGTGATGAACTGGAACGCCAGGGTGACCACCCCCACAGCCGCAGCCGCGATAAATGCGCTGCGCCAGCCATACAGACCGCCAAGATAGCTGCCCAGCGGAACGGCGACGACGGTGCCCACCGCAATGCCGCTGAAGATGATCGACAGGGCGCGCGGCAGCGACGCGGCCGGCACCAGACGCATCGCCACGGCCGCCGCCATGCTCCAGAACCCACCGAGGGCAATACCCAGCAGGATGCGCATCAACAACAGCACCACCAGGCTGGACGAGAACGCCACCAGCAGGTTGGACGCAATCATCAGCGTGGAGAACCCCAACAGCACCAGGCGCCGGTCGATGCCGCGCGTCAGGCCGGGCACCAGCAACCCGGCGAACAAAGCCACCACCGCGGTGACCGTGACTGCTTGGCCAGCCAACGCTTCCGACACGCCCAAATCCAGGGCCATCGGCGTCAGCAGGCTGGCCGGCAGGTATTCGGCCGTGAGCAGGCCGAACACCCCCATCGCCAGGGAAAACACCGCCATCCAGGCCGGAGTGCTCGGTTCAACCCCGCAATTGACAGGGGCGTGGGACAGACAATCATTCATCACAAGACATCCTCAGGCTTTAGCGAGACGATCAGTCTAGGTATCGCCATCTGGATGATCTATGATTCAAACCCTTAACTTTTTGACCGAAACCCCGATGCCAACCGACACCGCGTTCACGCTGTCTTCCGAACTGATCAACGAACTGCTGCGCAGCATGCGCCTGCGCGGCGTGCAGTACCGGCGCATCCAGGCCGGGCCGGTGTTCGGTATCGGCTTTGCAGCTAAACCGGGTCACGCCTATTTCCATTTCCTGGCCGCCGGCTGCGCGACCTTGCGTATGGAGGACGGCAGCCTCTTTGAACTGTCGGCGGGAAATGCGGTGTTTATCGCCCACGGTGGCGCGCATGCGCTGTCATCCCAACCGGATGCCCCCGTGCAGGACATCGCCAGCTTCGACGCAGCGTCGCTGGGCGATACCGTGTGTGCCGTCAACGCCTCACCCGATGAGCCTGCCAATACCCTGCTGTTCAGCGCCTGCATGGAGTTCGAACTCGACAGCATCCAGGGCCTGGGCAACCTGATGCCGGCCTTGATGCTGATCGACGCCGGCGGCCAGCGTTACCCCGGCCTGATGCCGATCCTGGCAGTGATGGAGCGCGAAGTTTCCAGCGCCCGCATCGGCTATGCCGGCATCCTGGCGCGTCTGGCCGATGTGGTGGCAGCGATGATCGTGCGCGGTTGGGTCGAATGTGCGTGCGCCAATGCGTCGGGCCTGGCAGCGGCATTGCGCGACAACCGCCTGGCGGGCGCCCTGCTCGCCCTGCACCAGCAACCGGGCCGCGACTGGAGCGTGGCCGAGCTGGCGGCGCAGTGTCATACCTCGCGCTCGGTGTTCGCGGACCGTTTCCAAGCCACCCTGGGGGTGCCACCGCTGCGTTACGTAACCGAACTGCGCATGCGCCTGGCCAGTCAATGGTTGACCCTGGAACGCCTGCCCATCGAAGAGGTGGCGTACCGCCTGGGGTATACCTCACAGGCCGCTTTCAGTCGCGCCTACAAACGCATCACCGGGCAACCGCCGGGGGCCAGCCGCCAAGGTTTCAGAAGCCCGGCATAAGACATGCCTCGTCGACCGACTGAGCCATGCAAGCATTGCGCGGGGCGACCGAGGAACCTTAATCTCCAAACCCATCACCCTGACAGCAATGGAGGCTTCATGAAACTGATCGGTATGCTCGACTCGCCCTACGTACGCCGCGTCGCCATTTCTCTGGATCTGTACGGGGTGGATTTTGTGCATGAGCCCTTGTCCGTGTTCCGCACCTTCGACGAATTTGCGCAGATCAATCCGGTGGTCAAGGCCCCGACCCTGGTGCTGGACGATGGCACGGTGTTGATGGACTCCAGCCTGATCCTGGAGTACCTCGAAACCCTGGCCCCGGCTGACAGGAAGTTGTTGCCCCAGCAGCCTGGCGCACTTGCCCGCGACCTGCACATCCTTGGCTTGGCCCTGGCAGCTTGTGAGAAAAGCGTGCAGATCGTTTATGAGCACAACTTGCGCCCGGCCGAGAAGCTGCACGCGCCGTGGCTCGAACGCGTCAGTGGGCAGTTGCTCGCGGCCTATGGGTTGCTGGACAAACAGTTGGGCGACAGCGAAGCGCTGACCCAGGCGTCGATTACAGCCGCCGTTGCCTGGTCGTTCAGTCAGTTCACTGTGGCGTCGGTGGTCAAGGCCGATGCGTTTCCCAACCTGCAACGGCATGCCGAGCGGCTGGAGCAGCATCCGGCGTTCAAGCGTTACCCGATCGCCTAAGCGCCGCAGTTCAAATGTGAGAAGGGACTGGCCCCCGATGGCAGTGGGTCAGTCACTGATGCATTAGCTGACCCACCTTCATCGTGGGCAAGCCCCCTCCCACATTGATCTGGGTTGTTTGAACTGCAGTGTTCGGCTCAGACCCAGCCGCCATCAACGATAAAGTTCTGCGCCGAACACATCGCCGACGCGTCGGAGGCCAGGAATAGCGCCATATTGGCGATATGTTCCGGCAGTACGCTGCCGGGCAGGCACTGGCTGCGCGCGATCAGGTCCTTGGCGGCGTCATCGACCCACATGGCCAGCTGTTTTTCGGTCATCACCCAGCCCGGCACCAGAGTGTTGACGCGGATGCGGTCCGGGCCCAGCTCGCGGGCCAGGGCACGGGTCATGCCGTGGGCGGCAGCTTTGCTGGCGGCGTACACCGGGTAGCCGGCGGAGGCCATCATCCAACCCACCGAACCCAGGTTGATAATCGAGCCGCTGCCGGCGCTTTTCATCATTGGCACCACGGCCTTGGCCGCAAAAAACGCGTGCTTGAGGTTGACCGCGATAAGCCGGTCGAAGGTGTCCGAGTCAACTTCTTCCAGGGTGTGACGCACATCGTTGGCGGCGTTGTTGACCAACACGGTGATCGGGCCGAGGGACTGTTCGAAGCGGCCGATGGCGGCCTTGTAGGCGATCTCGTCGGTGATGTCGCAGCAGACAAACTCCACCGCGTCCCCGCGTGAACTCAACAGCGCCGCCAGGCGTTCGCCCTGGCTTTGCGCGCGATCCACAAAACCAACCTTGGCGCCCTGGGCGGCAAACGCGCGAACCATGAATTCGCCGATCCCGGAGGCGCCCCCAGACACCAATACAGTCTTGCCCTTGAGGTCGGGGTAAACGGCGTGCTCAGTACTCATACAGTGATGCCTCGCTTAATTAGTCTTATTTTATTTTACGAAACGACGGTTAAAGGCTATAAATTCGCTGTCATAACGACAAAATATCGCTATTAGTAGAACTATTCCACTCAAAACAACAAAAGGAAGTTCGATCATGAAGCACCCTCGATACCTGCTCTCCGGCCTGGCGCTGTCGATGTTGATCGCCAGCGGCGGCGTTCAGGCGGCCGGCTTGTCCAGCGAGCACAAACCCTTCGGTAAAACCAACGACGGCACGCCGGTCGAACAGTACATCCTGCGCAACAGCCACGGCATGCAAGCCACAGTGATCACCTACGGCGGCGTGCTGCAGTCGCTCAAAGTGCCGGACAAGCATGGCAAGGTCGACGACGTGGTGCTGGGCTTCGACGACGTGCAAGGCTATCAGAGCGGTACCGCGTTTTTCGGCGCCACCATCGGACGCTTCGGCAATCGCCTGGCCGGCGGTGCTTTCGAACTGGACGGCAAGCGCTACCAAGTGCCCCTCAACGACGGCCCCAACTCGCTGCATGGCGGCGCCCAGGGCTTCGACAAGCAGGTGTGGAAAGCCGAGCCGGTCAAGGACAAAGATTCGGTCGGCGTGAAGCTGAGTTACCTGTCCAAGGACGGTGAGATGGGCTTCCCCGGCAACCTGACCACCGAGGTCACCTACCGCCTTAACGACAAGAACGAACTGCACATCGACTACAAAGCCAGCACCGACAGACCGACGGTGCTCAACCTCACCAACCACAGCTACTTCAACCTCGCGGGCGCGGGCAACGGCGATATCCTCAAGCAGGTCGCGACCTTGCACGCCAGCCACTACACCCCGGTGAATGCTACGTTGATTCCGACCGGTGAACTGGCGCCGGTCAAGGGCACGCCGATGGATTTCCTCAAGCCGACGCCTATCGGTCAGCACATCAAAGAAGACCATCCGCAGCTCAAGTTTGCCGAGCCGAAACAAGGCGGCTTTGACTTCAACTGGGCCCTGGACACCCAAGGCGACGTCAAGCAACTGGCTGCCGAAATCCACGACCCCGAATCCGGTCGGCGCTTGCAGCTCTACACCAGCGAACCGGGCGTGCAGTTCTACACCAGCAACTTCCTCGACGGTTCGGTGAAGGGCAAAGCCGGCAAGACGTACCTGCACTGGAGTGGTTTTACCCTGGAGACCCAACACTTTCCCGATGCGCCGAACCAGCCCAAGTTTGCCTCGACCCGCTTGAACCCTGGGCAGACCTACACCCAACATACGGTGTTCAAGTTCAGCGCTGATTAACAGCGCTTTACTGTGGCAGGGGGCTTGTCCCCTCCCACCTTTTGATTTCACATGACCAGGGCTCAGCGTTGTTTCATGGGCTCGATCACCGCTGCCAGCAACAACATCGAACCGCTTTACTGTGGGAGGGGGCTTGCCCCCGATTACGGAGTGTCAGTCTGCATTTTTGCTTCTGATACACCGCCATCGGGGGCAAGCCCCCTCCCACCTTTTGATTTCACATGACCAAGGCTCAGCGTTTTTTCATGGGCTCGATCACCGCTGCAAGCAACAACATCGAACAGCCTTACTGTGGGAGGGGGCTTGCCCCCGATTGCGGAGTGACAGTCTGTATTTTTGTTTCTGATACACCGCTATCGGGGGCAAGCCCCCTCCCACCTTTTGATTTCACATGATCAGGGCTCAGCGTTGTTTCATGCGGTCGATGACCACGGCCAGCAGCAGGATGGAGCCGCGGATTACATACTGGTAGAAGGTGTCGATGTTCTTCAGGTTCATCGCGTTTTCGATGATCGCCAGGATCAGCACGCCCGCGATCACGTGGCGGATCATGCCGATACCGCCGCTCAGCGACACGCCGCCCAGTACGCAGGCCGAGATGACGGTCAGTTCGAAACCCTGGCCGATCATCGGTTGGCCCGAGGTCATGCGTGAGGCCAAAATCACGCCGGCCAGGGCACCGATCAGGCCGTGTACGGCGAAGATCAGGATCTTGGTGCGGTCCACATTCACGCCCGCCAGCAGCGCCGCTTCCGGGTTGCCGCCGATGGCCATGGTGTTGCGCCCATAGGTGGTGTAGTTGAGCAGCCAGCCGAAAAACACGAAGCACGCCAGGGTGATCAGGATCGGCACCGGCACGCCGAACAGTTGGCCGTTACCGAAGATAAAGAACTGCTCCTGGGACACCCCCACCGCTTTGCCGTCGGCAAAAATGTAGGCCAGGCCGCGCACGATTTGCATGGTCGCCAGCGTGGTGATCAGCGCGTTGACCCGCAGTTTGGCGATCACGATGCCGTTGATCAGCCCCACCACCAGGCCCATCAGCAACGCCGCGCCAATGCCCAGCATGACGCTGTCGGTGTCGCGCATGACGATGGCCGCGACCACCCCGGCGCAGGCGATCACCGAGCCCACCGACAGGTCAAAATGCCCCGAGGCCAGGCAGAACAGCATGGTGCACGCGGCGATGCCCACGGTGGAAATCGCCAAACCCAGGCCGCGCATGTTCAGCGGCGAGAGGAAGTTGTCGATCAGCAAGGCGCACAACACGAAGATGGCGATGGCCGCCAGCAGCATCGCCCAGTTGTCGAGCAAGGCGCGCATGTCCAGAGGTTTGCGTGCCGTGGGCAGCGCGTTGTTTTGAGTGGTCATGGTTTTCTCTCAGTTCGTCACGCGGCGCGGCAAGGCCAGCTGCAGCAGGTTGGATTCAGTGGCGTGTTCGCGCGGGTGTTCGCCGCGCAGCGCGCCTTCGCACAGCACCAGGATGCGGTCGGCGATGCCCATCACTTCCATCAGGTCGCTGGACACCACGATCACCGCGATGCCCTGCGCCGCCAGGTTGTGGATGATCTGGTAGATCTCGGCCTTGGCGCCGATGTCGATGCCGCGGGTCGGTTCGTCGAGCAACAGCACTTTCATCGGCATCGACAGCCAGCGGCCCAAAATGGCTTTCTGCTGGTTTCCGCCGGAGAGGTACAGGATCTTCTGCGCGGCGTTCGGGGTTTTGACTTTCATCGCCTGGATCTGCTGCGCGGCGTTGCCCTTTTCCCAGCCCTCGCGCAGCAGCCAGCCGAACCGCGAGTGGGCGCCACGAGCACTGATGTTGATGTTTTCGGCCACGCTGGACAGCGGGATGATGCCTTCCTTTTTGCGGTCTTCGGGGCACAGCAGCACCCCGGCGGCGATGGCGTCGCGCGGCGAGCGCAACTGCAATGGCTCACCCTCCAACTCCAGGCTGCCGGCGCTGGCACGCTCCAGGCCGCTGAGCAGACGGAACAGCTCCGTGCGCCCGGCCCCCACCAGGCCGAACAGGCCGAGGATTTCGCCTTTGCGCACCTGGAAACTCACCGGCTCGCGCAGCCCAGGGCCGAGCAGACCGTCGACCTTGAGCGCCACCTCGCCGTGCTCGCGCGGGCGGTAGTCGTAGATGTCCTGAATATCGCGACCGACCATGCAGGTCACCAACTGGTCGTGGGTCAGCGCGCTCATGTCATCGAACGTGCGCACGTAGCGGCCGTCCTTGAACACCGTGACCGCGTCGCAGATACGGAACACTTCTTCCATGCGGTGCGACACGTAGAGCACCACTTTGCCCTCGTCGCGCAGGCGCGTGATGATCGCCATCAAGC